>VGNW01000013.1 GCA_016865955.1 Chloroflexota bacterium
CGCCCTCAGTAGGAGGACGTGTCATTCTCTCCTCGGCACGGCGCTTGGCGGCTTCAGCGCGGGACATATCTATTTCTTCTGCTCTCTCGGCGGTATCTGCAAGGACGACCACCTTGTTGCCGTGTACCTCCAGAAAACCGCCGCTGACAAATATCGAGTGCTCCTCGCTGCCTTTTCTCACCAGTAGCTCGCCGGGCTGAAGCATGGTCATTAGAGAGGCATGGTGCGGCAGGATGCCCAGTTGGCCCTCGATACCGGGCGCTACGACGATATCGACTTCGTCGGAGTACACTACTCGCTCGGCGGTTACAATTTCGAATTTTATTTTATCCAAGCACCCTCACCCCCTGCCCCCTCCCCTCAGGGAGAAGGGGTAAAGAGATTTAGGAGAACTATTATAGCTTTTTCGCCTTCTCTACAGCCTCTTCGATTGTGCCTACCATGAGAAACGCCTGCTCCGGCAGGGTATCGTGCTTCCCTTCCAGGATTTCCTTAAAGCCGCGAACCGTTTCTTTCACCGGAACATATTTGCCCGGTATGCCGGTGAAGGTTTCAGCGACGAACATGGGCTGGGAGAGGAAGCGCTGAATCTTGCGGGCGCGGGCTACAGTCAGCTTGTCCTCATCGCTGAGCTCTTCGATGCCCAGTATCGCAATAATATCCTGAAGGTCTTTGTAACGCTGCAGCACTCTCTGCACCCCTCGCGCCACCTGGTAGTGCTCATCTCCGACAACGCGCGGGTCGAGGATACGGGAAGTCGATGTCAGAGGGTCAACAGCCGGATATAGTCCTTGCTCTGCGATGGAGCGCTCTAGAGCAACCACGGCATCGAGGTGGGCGAAGGTGGTTACGATGCCGGGGTCGGTATAGTCGTCAGCGGGCACGTAGATTGCCTGGAAGGAGGTGATAGACCCCTTTTTTGTCGAGGTGATTCTCTCCTCCAGCTCGCCCATCTCCGTGCTCAGTGTGGGCTGGTACCCCACTGCCGAAGGCATCCTGCCCAGCAGCGCCGAGACTTCCATGCCTGCCAGAATGTAGCGATAAATATTATCTATGAAAAGCAGCACGTCCTGACCTTCGACATCACGGAAATACTCCGCCATCGTCAAACCGGTCAGCCCGATGAGAAGTCGCACCCCGGGCGGCTCGTTCATCTGGCCGAAGACCAGAACCGTCTTATCTATGACTCCGGTACCTTTCATTTCGTTCCAGAGGTCGTTGCCCTCCCTCGACCTTTCGCCTATGCCGGCGAATACGGAGAAGCCTCCATGCTCTGTGGCGATATTTCGTATTAATTCCTGGATGATAACCGTTTTGCCTACGCCGGCGCCGCCATAGGCTCCGATTTTTCCGCCCCTGGTGAATGGCGTGATAAGGTCCATTACCTTAATGCCGGTCTCCAGTATCTCGGTCTTGGTCTCCTGCTCGGTGAAAGAAGGAGGGGAGCGGTGGATAGGCCATTTCTCTGTAGCTTTAACAGCACCCAGAGTATCCAGCGGCTCACCTACTATGTTAAACAGGCGCCCCAGCGTTCCTCGCCCCACGGGAACCGAGATAGGAGCGCCTGTGTCGATAGCTTCATCTCCGCGCTTTATTCCATCGGTAGGTGACAGCGCGAGGCAGCGTGCCCAGTTATTGCCGATATGATGTTGTACCTCGAGGACGAGCTTGCTGCTGTTCTGGGGAATCTCAACGGCGTTATTGAGAGCGGGCAGCTCGTCCGGCGGGAACTCGATGTCGATTACAGTTCCGATTATCTGAGCTACTTTGCCTTTAGCCATGATTTTCTCCTGATTAATTAGCTTAGTGTTAATATACCGCCGGCGATGTCGAGAAGTTCGTTGGTGATAAGCTCCTGTCGAGCCTTGTTGTAAACCAGTGTGAGTTCCTCGATCATCTCGTTGGCGTTATCGGTAGCATTTCGCATGGCGACCATTCTCGCCGATTGCTCGCTTGCTATGGATTCCAGTATGGCGTGATAGACCTGCATCTCTATGTATCGAGGCAGGAGCTTCTCCAGCACTATAGCGGGTGCGGGTTCATATATATATTCCACATTCTCCGTGCGCTCTATGCTTGCCGGTTCTATCGGCAGAAGTTTCCAGAGCACCGGTCTTTGATTGACGGTAGAGACGAACTGAGTGTAGCATAGAAAGACCTCATCGGTGAGACCTTTCGTATAGTCGTCTATAACCACGCGCGAAATGGGAGTGGTGTCCAGCAAAGTAGGGTTGTCTCCTATTTGGGTGAACTCAGCGCGTATCTCCCGTCCGTATCTCGCCATATAATCTCTGCCTTTGCGTCCGACGGCAGTGATGGCAACAGGGACTTTCTGCTCCAAAGCGAAGCTGGCTGTTTTCCTGTTGACATTAGCATTCAATCCGCCGCATAAACCGCGGTCGCCGGTGATGTGAATCACCGAGACGCGTTTCACTTCTCTATGCTGAAGAAGAGGATGGATTTCGTCCTGTGTTTTCGGCTGTGCCGAAAGGTTAGCCAGAACGCCGCGCATCTTTTCTGCATAGGGCCTTGCTGCAAGCACTCTGAGCTGTGCCTGTCTCATCTTGGAGGCGGCAATCATCTCCATAGCCTTGGTTATTTTCGCCGTGCTCTTAATGCTTCGGATACGGCGCCGGATAAGACGAATCGGAATCATTCTCTAATTCACTCAATTGAAGGATAAAGTCTGTTTGAACTCTGCAATAGCTTTCTTCAGCGCCTCTCCGGTGTTTGCGCTGATGTCTTTTTCGGAAGAAATGGCTTTGCCTATCTCGGGACGGTTGGTTTCCATATAGCGGTGGAAAGATTCCTCCACAGAGCTGATTTTAGAAACAGGCACATCATCGAGGTAGCCGTTTATCGCTGCGTAGAGAATCATCACCTGTTTTTCCAGCGACATGGGAACATACTGAGGTTGCTTCAGAATCTCGGTTATCCTCTGGCCGCGTTCAAGCTGAGCCCGCGTTGCTTTATCGAGGTCTGCGGTGCCGAACTGTGCGAATGTCGACATTTCACGGTATTGTGCCAGGTCGATGCGCAATCTGCCTGCTACCTTTTTCATAGCTTTGGTCTGTGCTGCGCCTCCGACACGGGACACTGAAAGACCGATGTTCATGGCAGGTCTGATGCCTGTATTGAACAGGTCTGCTTCGAGATATATCTGCCCGTCGGTGATGGAGATTACATTTGTCGGGATATAAGCTGAGATATCGGCTGCCTGTGTCTCTATGATGGGCAGCGCGGTGAGCGAGCCGGCACCATGTTCCTTATCGTATTTGGCGGCTCTCTCCAGAAGGCGTGAATGCAGATAGAATACATCGCCGGGATATGCCTCCCGTCCGGCGGGACGGCGCAGCAGCAGGGAAATCTGTCGGTAAGCCCAGGCGTGCTTGGAGAGGTCGTCATAGACTACCAGCGCATCCCGTCCCCGCTCCATGAATTCCTCGCCCATAGCGCATCCGGCGTAGGGTGCGAGGTACTGGAGTGACGCGGGGTCGGAGGCATTCGCGGCAACCACGATAGTATGAGCCATAGCTCCGTGCTTCTCCAGTGTTGCCACGGTTTGTGCTACCTTAGATGATTTCTGCCCGATGGCAACATAGATGCAGATGAGGTCGCCGCCTTTCTGGTTGACTATGGTGTCCAGAGCGATGGCGGTTTTACCTGTGGAGCGGTCGCCGATGATAAGCTCGCGCTGTCCTCTGCCGATGGGTGTGATGCTATCGATAGCTTTGATACCGGTTTGCACCGGGGTATTAACCGACATGCGGGTAACCACATTGGGAGCTACCCGTTCCACCGGAAGGGTTTTGCTGTAGTTTATGGGACCTTTGCCGTCGACAGGTTGCCCCAGCGGGTTTACCACTCTCCCGATGAGGGCTTCCCCGACCGGCACCTCCACGATTCTGCCAGTGCATTTAACTTCATCGCCTTCTTTAATAGCGGAGTATTCGCCGAGCATAATAGCACCTACGCTATCCTCTTCGAGGTTGAGTGCCAGTCCAATAATGCCGTTGGGGAACTCAAGCAATTCGTTATACTTCGCCCCCGATAGTCCGTGAATGCGTGCGATACCGTCGCCGACTTCGACCACAGTACCGACATCGACTGCGGTTACTCTGGTTCCGAACTGCTCAATCTGTTGCTTAATCACCGATGCGATATCTTGAGCCCCAGCCATCTGACCTACTCCTTCTTTACCTCATTAAATGAGAGCCTTCTGTCTGTCCCTACACTGCTGTTCTAATTAACCTCTTTTTTAGCGCTTCCAGCTTTGCTCTGGTGCTGCCGTCTATCAATTTGTCCCCGACCCTGGCGATGAATCCGCCGATAATCGATGGGTTGACTTCCGGGGTAAGCAATATTCGTTTGCCTGTAATCGCTGCCAGCCGCTGCAACAATTTCTCCTGCTCTTCCCTTTCGATGGGCACCGCCGTAGTCACTCTGGCGTGTTCCAACCCTTGATATGAATTAGCCATCTTTTCGTATTCCGCTACGACCTGATTCAAAATGGTCATCCTTTGCTTGGCAACCATGAGGTAGGCGAAATTAAGAGCAAGCTGGCTGAACCCGGGCAGAAGCTTATTCACCAGTTGCTGTTTTTCGCGTAATTGTATCTTAGGGTCTTCCAGAATGGCTAGAACCTGCGGGTCGCCCAGTGTGGATGCCGTGGTATTCAGGTCGGATTTCCACTTGTCCACCTCGTTTCTCTCCAGAGCGAGCTGGAAAACCGCCTGGGCGTGCCGTTTCGCTGAGGCCACTCTGGCCATTACTTCTCCTTCTTAAGGTTGCTCTCTTGCAGCGTCTGCTCGATAAGCTGTTTGTGTGTCTCTTTATCCAGAGCCTTGTTTATTACCTTTTCTGCGGCTTTAATTGCTATCTCAACAAATTCTTCGCGCAGTTTGGCGATAGATACATCTCTCTCCGCAGCTATCTCGCTGCGCGTTCTTGCCACTATGGCTTCAGCGTCTTGCCTTGCCTGCTGGCGCGCCTCGTCCTTGAGACGCTCTCCGATTTGTGTCGCCTGTGCTATCAGGTCCTGCCCCTGTTTGCGGGCTTGCGCCAGTTGCTCCTGCACCATCTGCTCTGTTTTTGCTACCTGCTGCTTGATGAACTCAGCCTGGTCCATGCTATCTTTAATTCTTTTGGAACGGTCATCGAGCATCTTGGTTATCGGCTTGTAGGCGACGAGAATGAGCAAAGCGAGCAATAATGCGAAGCTCAGGGATTGTGCCAGTAAGCCGCGCCAGTTTATGCCCAGCGATTCCATAGCGTCGCAACTGGTAATCAGCAGCGACAGGCAGACAATCGCAATGGCAAGGCCAACACGATACCTCATCATATAACTAACTCCCCGTGTAACTTAAAAACCTATAGCATGCCGAGGATAATAGCTATGATTAGAGCATAAATACCAAGTGCCTCGGTGAAGGCGATGGCAATCATCATGTTTGTCATGATTGGTCCCCTCGCCTCAGGATTGCGTCCCAGCGCCTGCATAGCTCCAAAACCCAGGATTCCTATGCCAAATCCGGGTCCCAGAGTGCCTAATCCTATAGCAAGTCCCGCTCCTATCATTTTCGCTGCTTCTGCATCCATTTGTACTGACCCCTTTCTTGCGATATTAATGTTCCGATTCGTGTGCTGTAACTGCCATGGTAGCGAACACCAGTGTTAACCCAGCGAAGATGAATGCTTGAATAACGCCAAAGAAAGTCTCGAGTCCATAGAAAACTACAGGGACAATCCAAGGTATAACGAAAGCCATCATGAGCAGCAATATCTCACCTGCAGTCATATTGCCGAAAAGTCGGAAGGTGAAACTGATGATACGGACGAATTCGCTGAGCAGTTCGAGGGCGCCAACAAAAGCATCTATAATACCGAAAAGGATGGCGCTTAAAGCCTCTTTGACACGACCTTTAATGAGCTGCACAACCCCCTTTAGAATTCCCCCGAATCTCAGGAACTTGCTTATATAGTGGCGTATACCGAGCGATGTAATCCCCCAGTATTCCACACTCAAGAACGATACCAGGGCAAGCGTCAAGGGTACATTTATATCAGTGTTGGCTGCTCTGAATAGAGGAACTTCTATTATGGGGCCGTTGTACTGTCCCATACCAAATAACTTATAGAAAAGAGTGTCTGATGTACCTGTATGTGCTTCCCCGATAACATTAAAGAAGGGAAGCAGTCCCATCCAGGCATTAATAAGAACATAGAGAAAGATGGTGGCGACTATGGGGAAGAACCTGCGTCCATTTTCTCTGCCTGCTACACCCTCAACGAAGTTTAGAAATATCTCAATAATCGTCTCGGCGAAATTCTGTAATCCTTTGGGGACAAGCCTCATTTTTCTTGTTGCGAAATAGAAGAGTCCGATTAATACCAGTATGCCCAGCCACGCGGCTATAAGCGTATTTGTGATGTATATGGGTCCGAGCTTGTAAAACGGCTCCGGGGAATGACCGCCGTAATTGGCTGAGAGATGTACCTCCGGCTGCGGTACCGGGAAGAACAGGCCGCCGACAAAAACCAGTGCAATAAAAACAATGCCGAAGATTAGGATTTTGCTTCTTCTACTCAGTTTAGGCACTAATTAGTTCCCTTGTCGTTATCATGATTATTCTGCGCTATCAGCCTGAGCATACGGTAAACCCCGAGGAAGGCTACAATGAGCCCTGAAAACAAGCCGAGTAAGGTAAATAAGACCTCGTAGCTTTTACCATCCAGTTTTTGACCCAGCCAGCGACCTCCGAGAGTCCCCAGCAGTATGCAGACGGCTATGTACCATCCGATACCTATGAGCCTGAAGACTCCTTCCCATCGCTTGCCCATAGCCCGTCCAAAACGAGATTATAACATATGTTGAACTGAGGTCTCAACATGGATTGCTAAGATATGGAAAGTCCCGTGAAAAACTATTGACAATGTAGTAGTGTTGTGCTAAAAGTGGTGCATGGTGGTAAAAAGTGGGTCAAAGTGGATGCTGCTGGGCGAGTACGGACTGCGCATCGACCATAAGGGAAGAGTGGCAGTCCCCGTTCGGTTCAGAGAGGCGTTCCGGAAAGGATTGGTGCTCTCCCGCGGTTTCGATAAGTGTCTTATCGTCTATACCCTGGCAGAGTGGCAGAAAGCAGCCGAAAAGCTTGCCTCTTTGCCTCTGACCCGGCTCAATACCAGGAGAATCACCCGCCATACTTTCTCGAGCGCTTTTGCGTTCGAACTCGACCGTCAGGGGAGGATAATCCTGCCGCCGGTTCTCCGTAAGTATGCTGAGATAGGAGACGAGGCGGTTGTGGTGGGAGCCTATACTCACATTCAAATCTGGTCGAAGGAGCTCTGGGCTGCTGAGAAGGATTATATGTCAGAACATGCCTCGGAGATAGCCGAGGCAGTGGATACATAAATAGTAGGATGCACTTGAAACTGGGGCGTGCAGAGGGGCAGAGCCCCTTTGCCGGGAGATTTAGGGGTATCAGGGGGTTGAAAGAGAGCTTTTTATAGAAACTGATTAATGATGAGTACTTTAACCATGTCTGCGTTTTCAATTCATGAAACTGTCCTGCTCGATGAGGTTATCGATGCGCTTCAAATTCAGCGCGGCGGCAGATATGTTGACTGTACCGTTAACGGCGGGGGGCATGCCGAGGCTATTCTGGAGGAGTGCACCCCTGGCGGGCAATTGCTAGGCATAGATGCCGACCCGGTTGCTATTAATGCAGCCAGAGAAAGATTGAAGTCTTACGGCAAGGATGCAATTCTAGTCAACGAGAATTTCAAATATCTGGAGAATATCTGTGCCAGATATGACTTCCGCCCTGTGAACGGCGTATTGTTCGACCTGGGGATGTCTTCTATTCAACTGGAGTCGCCCGGGCGAGGTTTCAGTTTTCAGGAGGATGCGCCGCTGGATATGAGGTTCAGCCCCAGACAGACGCTTACGGCGGCTGACATCGTAAATACCTATTCGGAGAGTGAGTTGAGCGATATTCTGGAGAAGAATGGAGAGGAGTGGCGCGCTCGCCAGATAGCCAGGCGTATCGTGGAGAAACGGCCCATCAGGACTACAATCGCGCTCGCCCGAATAGTGACCGAAGCTGTTGCCGGAGGACGCGGCAGGATTCATCCGGCAACGAAGACATTTCAGGCATTACGCATAGCGGTAAATAAGGAGCTGGAGAACCTGGAGCTTGCCCTGAAACAGGCAGTCAATTTGCTGGGAAGCGGCGGCAGGATTGTTATAATTAGCTTTCATTCCCTGGAGGACAGGCTGGTCAAGGAGTTCTTGCGGCGCGAGTCCCGGGGATGCTTGTGTCCTCCCGCAGTGCCGGTTTGTGTCTGCGGGCATATCCCAACGCTCAAAATAGTGACCAAAAAAGCCGTTAAGCCGTCACTGGAGGAGTTAGGGGCTAATCCGCGAAGCCGAAGCGCAAAAATGAGGGTTGCGGAGCGAATTTAGTTTTTAAGGGGGCACTATGAGTATCGGAACTGCTCTGGATAAGGACGCCCAGGCGATGAAGGCAAGCATCGAGAGTCTGACCAAGATAAGAGTCGTCGGCGTGGGTGGCGGAGGTTCCAACGCTGTTAATAATATGATTGCGCAGGATATTCAGGGCGTCGATTTCGTGGCAGTAAACACCGATGCGCAGGCTCTGATACGTTCGATAGCGCCGTCACGCCTTCGAATAGGAGACAGACTGACGCGGGGACTCGGTGTAGGTGGAGACCCCAAACTGGGGAGATTCTCTGCCGAGGAAAACCGCAGCGAGATTTCTAGAGCTATTCAGGGCAGCGACCTCCTGTTTATTACTGCGGGCATGGGCGGCGGTACGGGCACCGGCGCTGCACCGATGATTGCCGAGATTGCGGGCGAACTGGGTGTCCTGACGGTTGCGGTAGTTACCAAGCCGTTCAGTTTCGAAGGGGCGCACAGGACCAGGGTGGCGGATGAAGGCATCGCTCAACTTAAGGAAAAGGCGGATACCGTTGTAATCATTCATAATGACCGGCTTCTCAGCCTGTGCGATGAGAATGTGTCGATTGAAGCTGCATTCAAACTTGCCGACGATATGCTGTGCCAGAGCGTGCGCGGTATCTACGATGTAATATCGACCATAGAGCATATAAATCTGGATTTCAACGATGTGAAGACCATTATGAGCAAAGCCGGCCAGGCCTGGATAGCCATCGGACGCGGTAGCGGCAGGACACGCGCTGTCGATGCTGCCAGGGCTGCTATCGTCAATCCTCTGTTCGATTTCTCCATCGAAAACGCCAAACGTATACTGTTCAATGTCATGGGCAATGAACTCACCTTGTTTGAAGTCAGCGAGGCGTCCTATGTTATTAAGCAGGTTGCCGACCCGGAGGCACAGATAATCTTCGGCTTCGGCTCTGACCCCGAGTTGGACCGGGTGGTGAAGATTACCCTGATAGCCACCGACTTTTCTCCGGCAAAGAAAAAATCGGTCGTCAATAATGGAGATTTCGTTACGGTGGCTTCAGGCAACGACCGTCAGCCGCTTTACCAGAGAGTGAAATAAGGGGTAACCCTTTCAATAATTCCTGCGCAAGCAGGAACAGTGTAAGGCCGTAGAGTCTCTGGAGTCTACGGCCTTCCCGTTTCTACGGGCTATCATATTGAGTCGAACCGCATCAGATCTTCGTGGCTCTCACGGCGGCGGATAAGTCGGGCTTTGCCGTTCTTTACCATGATGATAGCCGGCTTCAGAGAGGCGTTGTAGTTCGATGCCATGGCAAGGCAGTAAGCGCCGGACACAGGTATGGCGATAATATCTCCCGGGACGACCCTGGGTATATCCTCGTCCTTGACCAGTATGTCTCCGGACTCGCAGTACTTGCCCACGATGCTGACTCGCTCGCATTCCTTTTTATCGGCTTTGTTGGCTACTATTGCTTCGTATCTGGAGCCGTATAAAGCAGGTCGGATATTGTCTGCCATACCCCCGTCTATAGCCACATACCTGCGTATTCCGGGTATGTCCTTGATAGCTCCTGCCCTGTAAATAGCTATGCCGGCGCGTCCCACAATAGCCCTTCCCGGCTCCACTATGAGTCGGGGTGGCTCCAATTTGAACTCTTTGCAGGCGGAGTGAATGGCGTCAACGATGGCACGGGCGTAGTATGCTGCGTCCGGCGCGGGGGTATCTTGAGTATATTGAACAGCAAAACCGCCGCCCGGGCTGAACTCCCGGAAAATGAGTTTGTGCTTCTTCTTCATCTCGGCAGCGAACTTAAAGACGATCTCGATTGCCTTCTGATAAGGCTCGATAGAGAAGATGAGGGAGCCCAGGTGAACATGCAGACCGATGAGCCTCAAATTGGGCTCGGACATCGCCTTCACTATAGCCTCCTCAGCCTGTCCCGTGGCAATGGGCAATCCGAACTTGGTATCGATGACTCCTGTCGTGATGTGCTGATGGGTGTGTGCATCTATACCTGGGGTGAGCCGCAGCAGGATGTCCTGTGTAACCTTCGCCTTTCTGGCGACTTCATTAACCAGGCTGAGTTCATGGAGATTATCAACCACGATGCGGCCGATACGGCAGTCGATTGCCAGTTCTATTTCTTCACGAAGTTTGTTATTGCCGTGGAAATAGACCTTGCTCATGGGGAAATCGACTGACCTGGCTATGCTCAGCTCCCCTCCCGATACGATATCCAGACCCAAACCCTCTTCATTAATGATTTTTGCCAGGGCGCTATTGATGAACGCTTTGGCGGCGTAAATAACCAGCGAATCTTCATACAGCTTACCGAACTCTCCACGGAATTCGCCGCAACTTCGGCGCAGGGTGGCTTCGTCGAAGATATAAAGCGGCGTGCTGAAATCGGACGCAAGTTCAACCAGATCGCAGCCGCCGATGGTCAGGTGTCCTTTGGAGTTCACCTTTGCCGTATCGGGAAGTATAGTCGACATTCTTTCGAAGGTAGCCATATTGACCTCGTTTTGAAAAGGTAGTAGTGATTATACTTCACCCTGTAGACAAAATCCACAGGATAGTGTAATATTTCTAGCCTGGAGGTAGAGGAGTTGGCACACACAAAATCGGCAAAGAAGATGATATCTGTTATAAAAGAACAGCGTGGGCGCAACAGAGCGGATAAAAGCGCGGTAAAGACTCACATCGATAAAGCGGAGCAACTTATTGATGCGAAGGAAATGGAGCCGGCTAAAGCAGCGGTGCAGGAAACGCTAATCGCTATCGATAAGGCGGCGAAAAAAGGTATTGTCCATCCTAACAACGCTGCACGACACAAGTCGCGTCTGATGAAGAAGTTCAACGCTGCTTTTCCTCCGGTCAAAGCTTAATAGAAGATACGATTTCAGTTTTTTAAATACGGAGTGTTTCGAGGCTGCTCTTGTGAGCAGCCTCTTGTTTTACAAAGCCCCTTGACATGAGACTATCGGCGTGGTAAGCTTCGTCTCAGTAGAACAAGAGTTCGAATATATCAAAGGGGTGAGATATGAAGATGCTCTCCTCAAAACAAAAGCAGATATTGTCCTTCCTGAGGCGTTTCCGTGAGGAAAAGGACTATCCTCCTACAGTCAGAGACATACTGAAGGCTTGCGGCATCAGCTCCACATCGGTAGTGGATTATAATCTCAAGATTCTGGAAAGAGAAGGCTATATACGCCGTGACCGCGAGGTATCTCGCGGCATTGAAATGCTCGATAAAACGCAGAGGCGCATAGTCAGAGTTCCCCTTCTGGGTTATATAGCTGCCGGAGAACCCATACCGGTGCCGGCTTCGGATACCTGGAATGCCGAGCCGCTGGATACCGTTGAGGTGAGCGGCGAGCTTATACGGGGCAAGGAAAACGTGTACGCTTTGAAAGTGAAGGGCACCTCGATGATAGACGCGCTAATTAACGATGGCGATATTGTCCTGATGCAGCAGGCAAACACGGCTGAAAACGGTGAGATGGTAGCTGCCTGGCTTAAAAAGGATGAAGAGACAACCCTCAAGAAGCTCTACAGGGAGAAAAACCGCGTTCGCCTGCAGCCAGCCAATGCCCGGATGAAGCCCATCTACATCGACCCCAAAAACGTAGAAGTCCAGGGCAAGGTTATCGGGGTTATCAGACAATTCTCTCCTGCTTAATACGGCTCATTTATTTAATACCTCCGTCTTGCCTGAAATTGTAAATATGCTGAAGGTTGTATTGACTAACTGAAGCTGACTCCTTAGACTAGGGGCACAGCGCAAAATAGGAGGAACACCGATATGGAATGGGGAATGGCGAACCGGATGGCACAGCTTTTCCAGAAGGACGGCCATTGTCTGTTTTTACCGGTAGACCACGGGTATTTTCAGGGTCCCACTCGCAAGCTGGAGGAGCCGCGCAAGACGCTGGAGCCTCTTTTGCCTTATGCTGACGCAGTATTTGTTACCAGAGGGGTGTTACGTTCCTCGGTGGAACCCGATAACTCCAAGCCGATTATACTGAGGGTGTCCGGCGGCACGAGCATGGTGGGCAAAGACCTCGCTAATGAAGGACTGACAACCTCGATGGAGGAGGCTATCCGTCTCAATGTGGCTGCTGTGGGCATCTCTATCTTCGTGGGCACCGATTACGAGAAGGAATCGCTGCTGAATCTGGCGAAGCTGGTGGACGAAGGCGAGAGATACGGTATCCCTGTAATGGCGGTAACCGCCGTAGGCAAAGAGCTCGAGAAGCGGGATGCCCGTTACCTTGCCCTGTGCAGTCGCATCGCTGCTGAATTAGGCGCGCGTGTGGTGAAGACCTACTGGTGCGAGAATTTTGACAAGGTTACCCAAGGATGTCCTGTGCCGGTGGTGATGGCGGGAGGTCCCAAGGTGGACACTCAGCGTCAGGTGTTCGATTTCGTCTATGACGGGATGAAGAAAGGCGCTGTGGGTGTGAACCTGGGTAGAAACATCTGGCAGGATGAGCATCCGGTGGCGATGATTAAAGCGCTGCGCGCTATCATCCACAAGAAGGCAACTCCCAAAGAGGCACAGGAGATATACGACAGCGAAAAAAGCAAGAAGAATTAACAGTCGTTTGCTACTGTTGCCCTCCATTTTAAATGTGAGGAGACTTAATGCCCTCCCGGTTTCTTAAATTCCCTGATGGTTTTGTGTGGGGAGCAGCCACATCTGCGTACCAGATTGAAGGTGCATGGAACGAGGACGGCAAAGGCGAGTCAATCTGGGACCGCTTCACTCATACCCCCGGCAAGATTCTGGATGGCAGCACCGGCGATGTAGCCTGCGACCATTATCATCTCTGGCGCAAGGATATCGCGCTGATGAGAGAGTTGGGACTCAAAGCATATCGTTTCTCGATTTCCTGGCCGCGCATCCTGCCTGCCGGACGCGGAAAGGTGAATCAGGCAGGGCTGGACTTCTACAGCCGCCTTGTCGATGGGCTGCTCAAGGCGGGAATTGAGCCTTTTGTAACGTTATACCATTGGGACTTGCCGCAGAGCTTGCAGGATAAAGGCGGTTGGGCTGAGCGTTCCACTGCCGAAGCCTTTGTTGAATACGCCGATGTCGTTAGCCGCAAGCTCGGAGACCGTGTCAAGCGCTGGATTACCCACAACGAGCCGTGGGCGACGGCAGTCATGGGTTATCAAATGGGCGGGCATGCGCCGGGTTTAAACGATTACCCTGCATCGCTTAAAGCCAGCCATCATCTGCTGCTCTCCCACGGTTGGGCTGTGCCGGCGTTGCGCCGCAACAGCCCGGGCGCTGGAGTTGGCATTACTCTCATTCTGTTTCCGCTTGTGCCCGGTCCGTCTAAAATCCCTGTCCTCCCGGTCTTCCGCAAGTTCGACGGATATTTCAATCGCTGGTTTCTCGACCCGCTTTATGGTCGTCACTATCCCGCAGATGTTGTGGCGGAGCACATTAATGCCGGTCATATACCGGCGGATGGTCTGACTTTTGTCAAGCCGGGCGATCTGGAAGCCATCGCTGCCCGGACAGATTTCCTGGGCGTCAACTATTACTCGCCGGTGATGCTGCGCAACAAAGTTCCACCGGGGAGTGATAACGAGCCGCTGCTGCTCCTGTATCATGGACCCAAATACGAGTACACCGATATCGGCAGCATGGTCTATCCCGATGGTCTTTGCCACTTGCTGAGCCGGCTGCATTTCGAGTACCAGCCCGGCAAGATGTATGTTACAGAAAACGGTGCCAGCTATTCGGATGGTCCTGACGGAGACGGACGAGTGCGGGACCGGAGGCGGCTGAGCTATCTGCATAACCATCTTGCCGCCGCTCACCGGGCTATTGGATACGGTGTGCCTCTGGCGGGCTATTTCGTCTGGTCGCTGATGGATAACTTCGAATGGAGCTTCGGCTACGCGCAGCGCTTCGGCATTACCTGGGTGGATTATCAGACCCAGCGTCGCATTTTCAAAGATAGCGCACTCTGGTACAAGCAGGTGATGGCAGAAAACAGTCTTGTCGCACCGAAAAAATCCTCATAAGAGCAGCTAGGCATAAGAAGCGACATGGATCAACTGTCCTCCGTTTTAATTCGTGATAAATCAAGTGTGCTATAATACAGTAAAATGCCTCATTTGAGGAGATAGGAACGAATATGTGGGATTCCGAAAAAAAGATAGTGCTGGAAATGTCACAGCGTATGTCTCAGAGGGGTTTTGTGGTAGGCACGGCGGGTAATGTGAGCATGCGCCTCAGGGACACCGAAGGAAGACAACTAATGACTATAACTCCCACAGGGAAGCATTATGATTTCGTCAGTGTGGAAGATATGGTGGTAGTTGATTTCAAAGGCAATGTCATAGAAGGCCAGCATACTCCCTCAATTGAAACGATGATGCACATAGAGGTTTATAAGACGCGCAAGAAGGTGAATGCTGTCATTCACAGCCACCCTGTCTTCAGTAGTGCCATAGCAGTTGCCGGACTTGACATACCTCCGATTGTGGACGATCAGATAACCTATCTCGGCGGCGGTATAAAAGTGGCAGATTACGCTCTGTCAGGCAGTCAGGAACTGGTGGATAACGTTATCTCTGCACTGGGACCGCGCAATGCGGTTTTAATGGCAAATCATGGCGCGCTCTGTGTGGGCAGAGATATGCGCGAGGCATTTACGAATCTCGAGATGCTGGAGAAGACGGCAAGAATATATATCACTGTCCTCGGCATTGGCAGACTGACCGCCATGCCTGCCGAAGCTATCGAGGTACAAATGGCGTTCTTCGAATACATGCACGGAGAGAGCGGGTAAAGGTAAGATCGGGCTATCGGTGTTTATAGAAAGTCCCCCGGTTTCGGGGGACTTCCGTATTTTAGGGGGGCAAGGCTAAATAGCCGTTAATTACAGCACCACTGTCATAACGCCTACACTGAATCCCGAAGCTCCGCCGACTAGCATGATTCTGCTGTTGGGGTGCACCAGGTTGCTCTCTATTGCCTCCGTCAAGGCAATAGGTATGCTTGCTGCTGCAGTGTTTCCATACTTCGTGACAGTATATATGGCTTTCTCAATAGGGAGATTCACAATGCGCATAATTCTCTCGGTGATTCCGCGTGTTACCTGGTGCGGCACCACGAGGTCTATGTCGCTGTGTTTCCATCCTGTCTCTCTCATCATGCCCAACATGACTGAAGGGATATGTCTCAAAGCAAGCTTGTTAATGCCGGCGCTGTGAGATACAAAATATATCTGGGAGAGGTCGAAGGGACATAATGTGCCGCCGGCTTTGATTGTGGCAAGCTCCCACGCAGAGCCGTCAGAGCTGAAACGAGTCCTGCGGATGCCACGACCCTGTTCGTTTTCCGCTTTAAACACTACAGCGCCGCCGCCGTCTCCCAGCGTGAAAGCTGAGAAGCCTACCCCCAACTCCTCGATGGTCTCTATATCCCAGTTGACGAACTTGGATAGAACCTCACCCGCAGCCACCAGCCCTACACGGCAGCGGCCGGTCTGCATAAAGGAATCCATGACATCCACGCCGTTGAGGAAACTGTTGCAGGCGTTCTTGACGTCCAGTACATGTGCCTTGGTTGCCTTGAGCTTATCCTGAAGTATGTTCGCTGTAGCTGGCTCAGCGACATCGTGTGAAGCCGAGGCGAAGATTATGACATCGAGTTCATCAGGCTCTACACCGGCTCTTTCAAGAGCTACTTTGCTGGCTTCATAAGCCATATCGGAGGAGACCTGGTTATCTGTAGCATACCGCCGTTCTCTGACTACGCTTATTTTCTCAATGCTACCCAGAGGCATGTTGAACTTTTCTTCGAACCCCACCCTCTTTTCTATTTCTTCTGAGGTAACTATCCTATCCGGGACATATTTCCCTACTCCGGCAACCACCGTGGCAATCCTTCGCTGTTGAATCAATACTTCTGGTATATGTCTTCCTACCTCTGTGACAACCGTATTGAACTTTTTTGAGGTGGTCAACATCTCGGGGACTTCTCTCCTCAATTCCTCCTCGACGGCGGCCGTGACCACAGAGGCTATCCTTGTGGAGAAGTCGATGGCAGGTTCCAAAGCGGGGGCAGTCCTCTTGATATCGGAGATGACCTCAGTGACAACTTCGTTGACCTTTTTACTTACCTTACTCAGCGGGCTATCCTTGGCTGTCTGTTCTAAAGGCTCTTTCATCTCCATCCCCTCTCCCCGTGAGTTGGTGGTGACTTCGAATTATATTCTGAGCGATGTCACAAGTCAAGCCAAAAGTACTCACGCGGGAATGTTACTAAAGTAACCAAACCTCCAGATTTTTACTGATGCATCTGAAGAGCAGGCTTGAAGATAGAAGAGGCTTTATACTAAGCTATCGTTCATTCGGTAGGTTGGAACATCCGCTCCAACCTACCCGTAGGGGCGTTTAATTGAACGCCCCTACTTGTCTTTGCTTTTTGATTGTTTTGCTCTTTTCAATACGGCATCTTTGTAGACGCGGACGATGCTGCGCCCGTGCTGCAGTATCTTACTTCGCTTCTTCTGCAGCTTCTTCTCCCGGCGTTCCTGTCTGGTATCTTCCGGTTCCACGCCGTTCACCATTATTCTGGGATGGTGAGTCTTAGATCTCATATCTTTCTTTGATATATTTCCGCCATACATTTAGGGTGTCAGGTAAGCTAATTTCAATAGTATGTATGAAATTCTGTGTGGTTGAAACATGGAAAGAATCGGGGTTCCTTAGTAGACTGGGCCACGCTTTTAATGGATCGCGCTTACCATCAAATGGGTGTGACATTCTTAGTAATTCATTATTGTCTGCGTGGTAAATAACGCCAAATTCAACTTTATGAAAACCTGCTTGAGAATCAGATTTTATGCAATGCGCTAATAGTTGGTTACGCATCAGTTGATAAAAATCATAGCGAAAGGGGCAGTAGCTTGTCGCTGTTAGGTACTCTTTCTTGAACGGGCTTTTATCGGATAGGATGATATCCCAATAGGTACGCTTAACTTGGGCTCGATAACATTGTGTTTTAGGAGAGGCAATAATCTTTCTCGAAAAGAGACAACGTTTCGGATTAGGATTTTTATCTTGTCCACATTTGCCAAAGCTTGATTCATTGAATTTGAATTCCAAGAGCAGCATATTTTTTCTGTTGGCTTTATCGAGCCAAACAATAGATATGTCTGAGCTTGTTCTATTTTGGCCGCGCCCACCTTCTTCATTGAAGTAGTTCTTGTTATTGGGTCCGATGTATTCAAAATCGAGGTCAACCACATTTCCCACATCGGAGAACTCACTAGAGAGCCACGTTTTAAGAACATCGAGGTGTTGCTTCAGTGGGAAGAAGATGTTGAGACACATAATCTGTGAACTCAGCATATTATGCTTATCTTTATGCCAAGCTATTTTCTTGGTTTGGAAATAAAGCTGAGCTGCCTCCCGAATACCATCCCATAGGTTGATTTCCCATACTTCCTCAGGCAGAATGTGATCATAAAGTTTACCTCTCCATTTGCCCTTATCTTTAATGCTAAGGACATCCTTTTTGTATCTGGTTTGTTGCTCTCTTACCTTTTCAGACAAGCCACTCACATGTCCCCCCTTTCAGACCAGTTCCTTCCTTAATTCTATAATCTGGTCTCTTATAAGGGCAGCCTTCTCGAATTCGAGGTTCTTGGCTGCTGCCTTCATCTGAAACTCGAGGTTCTTAATCAGGCGTGCAACCTCGTCCTTTGGGATGCCGGTTGCCACAGTGTATGTGGCGCGTGTCTCCGCTACAGCCTTGAGCTGGTCGGTGATGCCCTTGATTGCCTTCTTGATACCCTGCGGGGTGATGCCGTGCTGTTGATTGTACGCCGTCTGAATCTTGCGCCTGCGGTTGGTCTCGCCTATGGCGCGGCGCATGGACTCGGTCATGGTATCGGCGTACATTATCACATGCCCCTCTATATGGCGGGCGGCGCGACCCATGGTCTGGATAAGCGCTCCCTCCGAACGCAGGTATCCCTCTTTATCCGCGTCGAGTATGGCGACTAGGCTCACCTCGGGCAAATCCAACCCTTCACGCAGCAGGTTAATGCCCACCACTACATCGTAAACGCCGAGCCTGAGGTCGCGCAGAATCTCCACGCGCTCCAGGGTCTCAACCTCCGAATGTAGATAATGCGTCTTTATCCCCATTTCGATCAGGTAATCGGCGAGCTGTTCAGCCATCCTCTTGGTCAGTGTGGTGACCAGGCAGCGCTCTCCGCGCGATATGCGTGTCCTTATCTGTTCCAGCAGGTCGTCAACCTGTCCCCCGGTGGGCTTGACCTCTACGGTGGGGTCGAGCAGTCCCGTAGGGCGGATAATCTGCTCCGCTACCTGAGAGCTGTGTTCATACTCGTAAGGGCCGGGCGTTGCTGAGACATATATCACCTGGTTTATGCGTCCTTCGAACTCGTTGAAGTTCAAGGGACGGTTATCCAGAGCCGAGGGCAGGCGAAAGCCGTAGTCCACCAGCGTTTGTTTTCTTGAAATATCTCCATGGTACATGCCGCGAATCTGAGGCAGGCTCATGTGCGACTCGTCGATGAACAGCAGGAAATCGTCGGGAAAGTAGTCGAGGAGCGTCCACGGCGGGCTACCCGGCGCGCGTCGTGAGAGGTGACGGGAGTAATTCTCTACTCCGGAGCAGTAACCTGTCTCGCGGAGCATCTCCAAATCGTAGTTGGTGCGAGCTTCCAGCCTTTGCGCCTCCAGCAGCTTCCCTTGGCTGTTGAGTTCAGCCACATGTTCCTTGAGTTCTGCCTCGATATCGACGATGGCTGCCATCAACTTATCGTAGGAGGTTACAAAATGTTTGGCGGGGTAGATATCTATCTGCTGGCGCTCGGAGAGCAATTCGCCGGTGAGCGGGTCTATCTCCTGCAGGCGTTCGATCTCATCGCCCCAGAAGGATATGCGCACCGCAAGGTCTTCGTAGGCTGGCTGTATCTCCAGGGTATCGCCGCGGATGCGGAAGCGACCGCGGGTGAAATCTATATCGTTGCGCTGGTACTGCATCTCCACCAACTGGCGTACGATGCGGTCCCGGCTGCGTTTCTCGCCTTTCCTGAGGCTGACCACAAAGCTGTAGTACTCCTCGGGCTCGCCCAGACCGTAGATACAGGAGACCGATGCGACGATAATGACATCGCGGCGCATGAACAGGGCACGGGTAGAGGCATGGCGCAGCTTATCTATCTCCTCGTTGATGTCAACATCTTTCTCTATGTAGGTATCGGTGCGCGGGATATAGGCTTCGGGCTGGTAGTAATCGTAGTAGCTGACGAAGTACTCCACAGCGTTTTCGGGGAAGAAGTCTCTGAACTCGGAGCAGAGCTGGGCAGCCAGCGTTTTGTTGTGGGCGATGACCAGAGTGGGGCGCTGCACGCGCTCTATGACGTTCGCCATGGTGAAGGTCTTGCCGCTGCCGGTCACGCCGAGCAGGGTCTGTTTCTTATAGTCTCGCTTAAGCCCCTCGACAAGCTTCTCTGCTGCCTGAGGCTGGTCGCCGGTGAGTTTGAAATCTGAGATGATTTTAAAAGCGGACATGATAAACCCTGTTAATCAGGAGTGAACTGCTGCTCCTATTATACCTCTACTCGCTTCTCAGCGCTTCTACGGGGTCCATCTTGGAGGCACGGATAGCGGGATAAAGTCCTGAGGCAAGGCTGATAACGAGACAGATGCCGATGGCTATTCCTGTCCATTCTAAGGGGAGGGAGCCGGGGACGTCGAAAAGCATAGGCACTGCCGTATAGGAAGCGGCGGCTGCAACTGCCATGCCCAGAATCCCGCCGAACAAGCCGATAACACAAGCTTCAAACAAAAACGCCGCGAGTATGTGGCGATTCTTAGCGCCCACAGCTTTCATAACGCCGATCTCACGTGTTCTTTCCGACACCGTTACCAGCATCACATTAGCTATGCCAATGCCACCGACGAGCAGCGAGATTCCTGCGATAGCCACGAGGGCTAGCTGAATCATGGCGGTAATATTGTTGGAAATGGCGAGGATATCTTCTTGCGTTGTTATCTTGTATTCGCGTGCCTGTCTCTGGAACGGCGCTGGCATTATGCCAAACATTCGCTCGGTCTCTCCATCGGTCTCTAGGTGTTGGTCCGGCCGCACCTTCAGAAGTCGGTTCAGCATTTGCTGAGCATCCAGCTTAATGGTGTCGACATATTTTACATTACTTGTGGTAAGGATTATAGCGCTGTAACCTTCATTCCCCATCATGGAATTCAGCGTCTTAATAGGTACATAAAGGATTCCCATGCCAAAGCCCGGTTCGGGTTCCTTGACAATCCCTTTGACCCTGAACTTCTCGGTCACATTTTGGTTGTTAACCGTTACGGTTAGTTCAAAGTGCGACATCAATACAAGCGACCTTTGCTGAAAGGAACTAAGAATGGAATCTCCTAAGACAGCGTTGTAGCTATCTTGGACTGTCAGCGTCTCTCCGGCAAGCATCTCACGGTTCATAGTATCAAGATAGCCGGGCTCTGCTCCCAAAATTAAGACATTTGTCTCCTCACCCATGTACCTGACAGTTCCAAAAACCGACCTATTCGCTGTCGCTTCTTCCACATAGGGAAGCCGGCGCACCGAATCATATAAGTAGGGGTCTAATATGTCATTCTGTTTGGTGGTTGACCCAAACAGCCCGTAGGCGCTTCCGGGTTGCACGGTCACGAAGTTCGATCCCAACGCCTGTATCTGCTGCTCAAAATACCCTCGAAAACCCTGGACCATAGCAGCGTTGACAAGCACCGCAGTTATACCGATGAGTATGCCCAGCGTGACCAGGAACGAACGTAGCTTATGGGCGGTTATGGATTCAACCGCCATTTTTAACAGCGTTACCGGATCCACGTTTTCTTCTCCGCATAGATAGCCAGATAAGCACAAGGAATACGACAATTATCGGTGGGACGATATATACAGTGAGATTAGTCTTGCCGGATGCGTTAAAATGAATCACTACACTGATAGGTGATGTCTCATAAGTCTGACGACCGATGCGGTAGAGCAATTTGAAGCTAATTCGGTCTCCATCGTTGAATTGGTCGGTCTGTATCTTAAAGCTCGCAGGCAGGAAGTCATTGGGAGCCATAGTGCCGATAAAGAACTCGGATGGAGAGGCTTCGATGTCCCCAAGAGGAACTACGCTGACAGCATCGACCGATACCGGAAGGTCGTTCGCTATGTGCAACATGATAAGCGTTTCGTCGCCTTTGTCAGCCTCTATCCGCTCAGCCTGAATGAGCCTGATGCTCGGACTTTCGATAACGGATGTATCGATACTGAATTCTTTTTGAATTACGGAACTGCCCAACCTGTAGGATATTTGGAAGCTCAGTTTCTGGGTTCTGATCGGGGGGTCGTAGGCTTCAAATGTCAACTCTCTTCCTCTTACCGACCTGTCAACTTCTTGCTCTTCTTCGGTTTGGCTGCCTCCGGTGAGGAGTGAGGCAATATCAACCGCCTGAACTTGCTG
>VGNW01000014.1 GCA_016865955.1 Chloroflexota bacterium
GGGCGCCTCCGCTGGAGACGGTGGCTGGAGCGGCTGCTATTGTTGACCAAGAGTTCCCAGCGATGTCATATCTCCAGAAGTCGGTTGTAGCACCGCCGCGGAAAGCATAGACATAGTTGGAGCCGTCGTAGGCCAACGCGCCTCCAGCTCCTACTGTCAGCGATGGTGCCCATGAATTGGCCGCAATGTTATATCTCCAAAAATCCGCAGAAGCCCCACGGAATGCGTAGAGATGGTTACGACTTCCCGTAGCAAGCTTTACTAGGCCAGGGCTTGTGGCGGTGGAGACGTTACTTAGGACGCCAGCTTCGAAGTGCGCTTGGGTTGTCTGAATCCATTGTGTAGAAGTCCAGGCTTGAAAGGTGTTATCAGCGCATGTTTGTGAATCCACAAAATAGCTTGTAGTGATACCTAGACTGCTCGCCAGCAGAAGTACCACGAACCCCAATACAAGAATTGTCCAAAGCCTGTTTCCCATGATGACACCCTAATAAGGGACGAACTCCTATATGATATATAGGCACCCTCGGCCTCGAGAGTGCCTACTTTGTACATTTAACGATGTTCCAGCGAAATCTTATGGATTGTTTGCTGTTTGCTCCGCGTCGAACACGAAGCTGACGGTGCAAGTAGTGCCCTGATAGACATTTGATGTGCTCAGAGGCAGGGTAACCTTGAAGCGAAGTCGCTCGCTCCCAGAGGCAGCCAGGGTGCGGTCGCCTGTGTCGGCACCTTGAGTTGGGTCGCCGATGGCAGCAGATGAAAGCACTCCGTCTGGCCCGTAGACGTTGGCTTCGCTCACGACATCATCTAAGGTGTACCAGATGGTATCCAAGCCAGCTCCGGTGACGACATCAATGGTCAGGTCCAATTGCTCGTCGAGGATACTGCTCCCATCGGCGATGGTGGTCATCGTATACCTTAGCTCCAGGCTGCCGCCATTGGTCATCTGGATGCCACTGTATCGAACATCCCCCGGTGCCATGTTGCTGACCGTGAACATGGCGGTAGCGGGATTGATGGCGAGGTCCACAGTACCTGTTGAGAAGCTGTTGCTCGGATTGGTTTCTTGGTCGGTGAACAATGCAATAGCACCGATAAGAGCTACTGCTAGTATGACTCCAACCATCAGTGCGCTTATAACAACTTTCTTCATTCTAGCTCCTTTCCAGAATCATCCACCTCAGCGTCGCCCCTCATTAGTATCGCATAAGAAGTAATACCAGGGACATAATCAGTATAGCCGCTTAGTTTTTTCTATTAAGACCTAATGGTAACATGGAAGAATAGGAATTATTTCCTACCGCGAAGCTGGCCGATTAATATCAAGAGGAAATGGGCAGTTTCTGAACAGCAACATGGCATATCCTCTCGGGCTTGGTAGGTACTAAGTGGCGCAGTGATACTATGCGTCCACATTCTGAAGCTGTTTAATAAATGTATATTTGAAATGAGGTAATTTGGGCAATTACTTGTTTGGGTCTTATAGTATAATGAGTAGTGAGAACTCTTGGGATCTCTAAGCGAGGAGGCAGCGGATGAGTCCCGATGTTTACGACATTCAGATTTCTGATGAAAACCTTAACAGTTACGTATTGCTTCGCCTTGCGTGGTTAGCCGTTAATAGACTAGCCGAGAATAGGCTCGCAAGGGTCGGTGTGACAGCTGAGACACTCACTATCCTATGGGGCATAAGAGATTATTCTGGCAAGTTGAGTCCTATGGATTTAGCGCGCTTAAGCCACCGTGATAAGCAAACGATTTCTAGTCTGCTAAACAGAATGGAAAAGGCGGGACTGATAGCAAAGGCACCGAGACGCAAGGGGCAACCGTCTACGAAGCTTGAAATAACAACCAAGGGCAAGCACATATGCGATGCCGCACTACCGGTATTTAAGTCCTTCATTGAAGATTTGTTTTCTTCTCTCTCAACAGAACAGAAAGATCAGTTTCAGAAGTTAACCCGAGCGTTGCGAAATACTGCCCTTGAACAGTTACGCTGTGAGATAAGCCCACCATCAGGTACTATTGTTCCAAGGGTATTCCCAATTAAATGGTAGCAAAATACCGTGACCGTGTTCCTACGATCCATGAGTCATTCCCGCGCAGGCGGGAACCCAGGTGCCTAGATTCCTGCTTTGGCAGGAATGACAAAGAGCAGGTGCGATTTGGAGGGCAGTCGCTCTAGTCTATCAGGCGTAGGGGCGCAAGGCCTTGCGCCCCTACGCCTATGTTTACAAGAGGTGTTCCAGGATAATCCTGACCCCTATTCCTATGAGCACTAGACCGCCTACGAGGTCGGCCCAGCGTCCCAGCCATGTCCCGATTCTCCTGCCGGCGAAGAATCCGGCGCCTGTGATTAGAAAAGCAACACACCCCACTATGATAGCGGCGAGCCAGATTCTCGATTCCACGAAAGCCAGGCTCAAGCCCACGCCCAGCGAGTCTATGCTGGTGGCTATAGCCAGCGTGAGCAGGGCGAGACCCTTGGTGATGTCCCGAGCTTTGTGCTGTTTTCCCTCGGATTCGAACGACTCCCATATCATCCTGCCGCCGACCAGTAACAATAATCCGAAGGCAACCCAGTGGTCGTAACTTTCAACTTTTTCCACAACCGCCTGTCCTGCGTACCACCCGCCGACCAGCATCCCGAACTGGAACAACCCGAAGGCGAAGGAGATGCGCAGCAACTGGCGGAAAGAGATTGTCTGCATCGAGATGCTGCCGGCGATGGCGACGGCAAGGCAGTCCATAGAGAGCCCGACGGCTACCAGCACAATGGAGAGCAGGTCCATAACAGCCGTTAGTATAGCAGAGGAACGAGTGGGCGAGAAGATAAGAAGTGAAAACTGCAAAATGTAAATTGAAAAATAGATACTTGAATAAACGGGGTTTTAGACGTATATTAGCTGCAACCAATCTAAAGAAGGAGGGTTATCTCAGGTGGAAACATCTGCAATCAGGAAATATACGGCTGAACTCATCGGGACTCTGGTGCTGGTTCTCATCGGGTGCGGCAGCGCGGTAATCGCCGGTCAATATATCGGATTCGCCGGTATATCGTTTGCCTTCGGACTGGCGGTGCTGGCAATGGTCTACGCCATAGGGAGCATCTCGGGCTGCCACATCAATCCGGCGATAACCGTCGCCATGTTCGTGGCGGGCAAGATTAAAGGGAAAGACGCTGTCGGATATATCATCGCCCAGTGCATTGGGGGCATAATCGGGGCTGGCATACTGCTGGCGATCGCCAATGGCTTAGACGGTTATTCTATAGACAATGGTCTGGGGCAGAATGGCTATGGTGCCGAGTCGCCTGCGGGGTATGCTATGTGGGCTTGTTTTGTAGCGGAGTTAGTGCTCACTGCGGTGTTTCTGTTTGCCATATTCGGTTCTACCAGCAAAGGCGCGCCCAAGGGGTTTGCCGGTCTCTCCATCGGCCTGACGCTGGTGTTCATACATCTGGTAGGGATTCCCATAACCGGCACATCGGTCAATCCGGCGCGGAGCCTGGGGCCGGCGGTATTTGTCGGCGGCGAAGCGCTGCCCCAGCTCTGGCTGTTCTGGGTTGCTCCTCTCGTGGGCGGCATACTGGCAGCAATAATCTGGAAATACATGCTCGGTGTCAAGGAATAGGAGTCCGGGCATGAAAGTGCTGGCGTTGAATTGCAGTCCCAGGATGGACAAAGGCAACACCGCCATGATACTCACCCCTTTCCTCGAGGGGATGAAAGAGGCAGGGGTGGAGGTCGTGCTTTACCAGGTCAAAAAACTGAAAATCGCGCCCTGCCAGGGCGAATTGAACTGCTATTTGAAGACTCCCGGAGAGTGCTTCCAGAAGGATGGTATGCAGACACTGTACCCAAAACTGCGGGAGGCTGATATCTGGGTGTTCGCCACGCCGGTCTACTGGGACGGCGCTACCGGCCTTATGAAGAATCTGATGGACAGGATTACACCGCTCTCGGGTCCGCTTTATGAGCTAAGGGCAGGGCATTGCACAGTGGCGCTGCGCAAAGGGGCGAAAAGCGGAAAAGTGGTGCTGGTCTCCACCTGCGGGCTCTGGGAGATGGATAACTTCGACCCACTGCTGGCGCACATGAAGGCGTTCAGCAGAACGGCGTCGAGAAAATATGCCGGGGCTGTGCTGCGACCTCATGCAGATATGATGCAGCCCGTGATGGGCGAGGGAGCGTCCTTCGAAGACATCTTCAAAGCGGCGAGAACAGCAGGGTGTCAGTTGGTGCGAAATGGTAAGATGTCCGACAGAACCTTAAGCGCAATCAGTCGGGAGCTTATGCCGTTAAAAGAATACGTGAATTATATCAATAAGGGCACTTTGCAGGCTCTGAAGAAGCCCAACAAGAGGTAAAACATGGCAAGGGAGGGGTGCAGGTATGAGCGCTAAGAAACCGAAATCATGGCAGGAAAAATTGGCGGACAGTAAAGACCTGCCCAGGGTAGTGGAAATCAATGAAAAGATGAGCAAGCGATGGGGCACGGGGACGTGCGTTATTCCGGCGCCGAAGGAAGTGGACGAGATTATGAGGAAGGTGCCCAGGGGCAGGCTCATCACGCTAAATGAGATTCGCGAGATGCTTGCCAAAAGGCATAGAGCTTCCATCGGGTGTCCTATGACCACGGGCATCTTCGCCTGGGTGGCGGCGCACGCCGCGGTGGAGGCGACGCTGGAGGGGAAGAAGAATACCACTCCCTACTGGCGGACGCTGAAATCCGGCGGCATCATAAACGAGAAATACCCCGGCGGGGTGCAGGACCAGAAGAAGCTGCTGGAGAAGGAGGGACACAAGGTAGTCCCCAAGGGCAAGAACTACGTAGTGGCCGATTACGAAAAGTTCCTGGTGAGGTAATGCAGAATAGCGCCAGCAAAAAGTTCGTCCTCATCGCTGCCACGCTGGGCTCATTTTTAACGCCTTTTATGGGCTCCTCCATCAATGTAGCTCTGCCGTCGATTGGCAAAGAGCTTGAGATGGATGCGGTGCTGCTGGGCTGGGTAGCTACTGCATACCTCATCGCGGCGGCGATGTTCCTCGTCCCATTCGGCAGGATTGCCGATATTCAGGGCAGGAAGAAGGTCTTCACCCTCGGGATAATTATCTATGCCATAGCCTCGCTCGTCTCGGGATTCTCCACCTCGGCTTTTATGCTTATCGCTTTCCGTGTACTGCAGGGTATCGGCGGTGCCATGATTTTCGGCACGGGCGTGGCGATTGTAACCTCGGTTTTCCCGGTCGGCGAAAGGGGCAGGGCGCTGGGGATAAACGTGGCTGCGGTATATATCGGGCTTTCCGTGGGACCGTTCGCCGGGGGTTTTCTTACCGAACATTTCGGCTGGCGCAGTGTCTTCTATGCCAATGTGCCTCTTGCCTTGATAGTTCTGGCGCTGATAATCTGGAAAATGAAGGGCGAATGGGCTACGGCGAGGGGAGAGAAATTCGATATCCCCGGCTCGATAATATACGGCATTATGCTGGTCGCTATCATGTACGGCTTCTCCAGGCTACCGGCGATGCTGGGCGGGTGGCTTATCCTGGTCGGCATAGCAGCCCTTGCTGTATTCGTCTGGTGGGAGACGAGGGTTAAAAGCCCCGTGCTTAATATAAATCTGTTCCGCAAGAACGTTGTTTTTGCCCTTTCCAACCTGGCGGCGCTGATTAATTACAGCGCTACCTTTGCGATGAGCTTTTTACTGAGCCTGTATCTCCAGTATATAAAAGGATTTTCGCCCGATGTGGCGGGTTCCGTACTGATAGCGGCTCCGGTGATGCAGGCTATCTTTTCGCCCCTCGCCGGCAGGCTTTCCGACAGGGTGGAGCCGCGTGTGCTGTCCTCGGCGGGCATGGCTTTATCGGCTGTCGGGCTGATAATGTTCATCTTCCTGGGGCGTGATACCCATCTGGCGTTTGTAGTAATAAGCCTGATCGTACTCGGCTTCGGCTTCGCTCTGTTCTCCTCGCCCAATACCAACGCTGTGATGAGCTCGGTGGAGAACAGGTTCTACGGAGTAGCCTCGGCGACCCTGGCTACGATGAGGCAGGTGGGTATGATGCTCAGCATGGGCGTCGCCATGCTGCTGTTCTCCGTGTATATCGGGAGGGTGCAAATCACGCCCGAATACTACGATGAGTTCCTGACCAGTGTGCGCGTGGCGTTCATTATCTTCGCCTGTCTCTGCTTCGGCGGCATATTCGCCTCGCTGGCAAGAGGAAGGGTGCAAAGAGCGAAGTTGAATTGAAAAATGCAAAATGAAAAGTGCAAAATTTGGGGAAGGTCAAAAATGATTGAATTGAACCAAAAACAGATTGCCGAATTTTTTCACCGCAGCTATACCGCCGTGGACGGACTGTGGTTCATGAAGATTGAGGAGAAGTATGGCTTCGATGTGGCACTGGACATCGACAACGAGGTGTGGAAGGTCTTCCCCAAGATACAGGCTCGGATGCTCAAATCGATGGGCAAGCTCGGCACTGGCATGGATGCGCTCTTCGAAGCCCTGACCACCAGGCTGAAGCTGGAAGGCTTTGCTTTTGAGACTGAAAAACTAGACAACGGGTTCAGGATAATTATCAATGAATGCCCCTGGCACAACCTGATGGTCAAGTCAAAAAGAGAGGCTCTTTCCGGCAGGGTGGGGACTCTCATCTGCAATACGGAAAATCGTGCCTGGGCATCTGAGTTCGGCGAAGACATAAAATTCGAATTGAAACACCAGATTTGTACCGGCTCGAAGTCCTGCATTCTACAGTTCCGCTCCGCTTAAAACCTGCTCAAAGCGAATCGGGTTAACTCATTCGGGGTAAGCCCTTCGGTTACCATTCTGCCCGACGCCGACAGAATTAATTGCCAAAGATTAACCGAAAGGGGGATGTCAAGACACAGTTGACCGAAGGTATACTATGCATAGAGAGATAACCGGCGTAACTACAGGGAAAGGAGGGCGGAAATGACTGCAAAGAAGGTGGGATGGGGTGGAATTACCCTATCTGTGGCAGGCCTAATCCTGTTGATTGTGGGCATACTGTGGCTGACCATTATCTTTCCCATGCTGGCAAAGCTGCCCACTGATTATGAGCGTTCCTACTATTTCGAGGGCACCTTCTGGGTGGCGAATTCCTCCACCGGAGGAATGGATGTCTTTCCTATAGAGCAGACGCTGGCGCATAAAGCAGCAGGTACGCAGGGTAACATTCTGTTTATAGACGAGAAGTGGACTGTTACCAGAACCGATACGTCTCCGCCCACGGATATCTCGGCTGTGTTCGGGGAGGAGAGCACTCTGGCGGTGGACAGGAGCACGCTTAAGTATGTGCCCGATGTGGATGAGCAGGGGCGGTTGGGGTACTGGGGCCCTCCCCGTGGTCTGGGCGAAGGCGATAGCTTCGATGTATGGAACAGAGGGGCTCATCAAGCGCTTATTGCGTATTACGTAACCACGCAGGAGTTTCGAGGGTTGCAGGTGGTAATATTCAAGATTATGGAGAACGATTTGCCACTGGGCAACCATCCGCAGACTCAGTTGCCCCTGTTTATGGGAACCACCATCTATCTCACGATAGAGCCGAAGTCAGGGACAGTAGTTGAGCAAAACGCCCTATCCACAACGTCCATGGAGATGGCGAGTGGGAAAGTGCCTGTTCAGATTGCTAACGTAAAGTGGACGGAGCAAACGATAAGCGAGCTGGTCGATGTGGCGAAGGATGCGGTGAAGATGCTGTTCTGGTTCGAGACCGTTGTCCCCTGGCTGCTGATCGGGATTGGCGCGATTATTTTGATTGTCGGCGTGGCAGCGATTGCCCGGGGTCGAACAAAAAGCGCCTGATGGGTTGAAGGTCATCGGGAGCTCCAGTGGAGTGGTGTGGGGGAGTGTGAAACTGGGGGCGCAAGCCCCCAGTTTCACTTAGTGTTAAAACAGCTCCTTTAAATCCTTCTCTGCTTTCCGCTTGAACTCCGCTGCCTCTCTGAAGCCGAATTCTTTATAGGACTCGGGTGAGCCGTATTCCCTGGTCTTGACCACTACCGGCATGGGCAACGCATGCCCGAAAATGAGCGCCTGCTGCCTCGATTCCAGCTTGGACAGCACCGTCTTTAGCTCGCTTTTACCTGAGATGCCCATGAGCACGCTGTCGATGTCCCTTTCATTGTCCAGCAGGTAGGTCGCCTTGGTGCCGAGCTGGGACATCACCTCGTCGTCGATGCCGCTGGGGCGCTGGTCTATCACCAGCAGCGTGACATTGTACTTCCGCATCTCACGGGCGATGGTGCCGAAGATGGTCTGCTCCGCCACCTCCGGATTGAGGAACTTGTGAGCCTCTTCGATGGTTATCACCAGCGGGGGCGGCTCGGCTCGCTTCTCGCCCATCGCCGCCTCTTTGCGCTCGCGGTACTGGTCGTAGATGCGACGGGTGAGGATATTCGCCACCAGCACGTAGGCGGTGACATCGGTGTACCTGCCGAACTCGAGCACCACATTCATGCCACGGTCGAGATATGCCAGAATCTGCTGCACCGAGCTTCCCCGCGCCTGCGGCACCAGGAAAGGTAGCCTGCGCAGCCTCTCCAGACCGCGGCGCAGGTTGCGGTAGCTGCTCTCGTGTATGCTCAGTTTTTGCAGCAGCTCTTTGGTCTCTTCGCCTCCGCCTAGCTTGAGGAAGCCCTCCAGCCAGCGACCTTCGCCGAACTGGCGCGAGAACTGGTAAACAGCCTCGATGGCAGGTTGTGTCAGGTTCAGGGTATCCTTGAGCAACTCTATATCCTCTGGCTCGATGTCGTCGTAGCCAATCTCCACCACAGAGTCGGTGCTCACGCCGCGCCGCCTCGAACTCTCCTCATCGAGGGCGAACACCGCTACCTTGGAGGGAAAGAGCTGCTTCAAGCCTTTTACTTTCCTGTTGCCCTCGCTGGTGCCCTCCCAGCCGTACTCGTTGTGCATATCGAAAATCAGATTGGCTGCGGACTGCTTCTGCACCATGCCGATGAGGAGCAATCGGGTGAAGAAGGTCTTGCCGGTGCCGCTCTTGCCGAAGACCCCGTTGGAGCGCTTCACGAACTCGCTTATATCGAGGCAGACTCGTGTTTCCATATCCAGAGGCGTGCCCACATAGAAATGCCTGTCGTCCTCCTCGCCGAAAACGCGCTGCACATCCGCCTCCGACGCTTCGCGCACCAGAGAGAAATGTGCGGGCACCGTTTTGACCGGCTGGGGGCCCGTGATAATGGTCGCAGCATCGCCGCTGAGGGTGAGCATGGGCGATACATGGATGCTGCCGTAGGTGCCGGTGCCGGCGATTACCTCGGCAATGAAGGGGTCGGAGACATCGGGAGGTGTGATGGCAATCTGGGGATTTGTTGCCCCAAGGCTGACATCGGTAATCATGCCGAAGAAACGGCTTTTCTGTCCTTCGATTACCACATAGCGACCCACCGCCATCTCCTCGATGGGCGTGGCGCTGTCCAGCTTGACATCTATCCCTTCGGTCAGCGAGCCGCCGACCACGATGCCCAGACGCTTTCCCTGTGAGTTCGACTCATTCACTGCTTGATCCTCCTCAGGATAGCGTTGAGCCGGTTAAGCTCGTAGCCGAGCAGGATGGCAAGCTCTTTGCCTGCCTTCACCAGGAATGCGTGCCTGTCGGGGTGGGCGGAGCTCGCCTGCCGGAGGCAGGCGGAGACTATCTCGTCCACCGAGTTTATTCTGGCAGCGAGCAGGATGTTCAGGAAATCCAGCGACTGGGTGAAGCGGCGCACCTCTTCCTGCGGGCAGGAATGGACAAAGCTATGGACACGGGGTGGACGTGGGGGCAAATAATGTAGGGGCGAGGTGCCCTCGCCCTTGCAATGTCCCACGACCAGCGTATCGAAGGTGCTGCGGAGCAGCTTGGAAAGCTGCGGGTTCTGTCGATAAACACCTTCTTCCGAAGCCTCATCTTTGCCGCGAGCGATGGGACGGCGTCCCGGGTCAACGCTTTCGGTAGAAGCATTGCAGACCACTCCGTAAATCTCTATCTCGCCCTCGCTGGTCTTGACCAGGCCGCCCAGCGGCGGCGGTGAGTGTAGTTTATAGCATTCCGCCACAAACTGTCCCGTGCTCGCCTCGATAACCTCGCCTATCTTGTCAGACAACCTTGTCTCCTTACCTTCGTTGTAGGGGCACGGCATGCCGTGCCCCTACAATATTAACACAAGTCGGTTTGCCTATTTGACTGTTTGGATTCTCCTCGTCCATATCCCATTTTATAGGGTTGTCAAGGATGTATTGTCGGATGTCGTTAAAATCGGTTTCGTTGCGGATGACGTGTTCGTAATAGTTACGTTGCCAGAAGGGAGCACCGGGCGTTCCACGGAGGGCGTTTATGCGGTTGGTTACGGCGGATTTGAACGAACGGATGATTGTGGGCAATGATTTCGGCGTTGGGTGCCCGAATTTTTCCGTAGGGGCACGGCATGCCGTGCCCCTACATTTGTCTATTATCATTGCTATTCCATGGACATGGTTTGGCATGACCACGAACGCATCGATTCCGATATCCTGAAAATGTCTCGGGATTTCTAACCAACACCCATCCACAACTTGCCCGTACTTGTTCAACTGCATCTCGCCATTTACTACCTCACCCAAAACACATACCTTGTCCTGCATGCATATCGTCACGAAATATGCGCCTTCCTGCGAATAATCGTAATCCTTCAAACAGATGGAACGGCGTTGGAGCATCTGTGTACTCAAATCCACTTTGTCCTTTTACTCCGGCTTTTGGCGGAGGTGGCGGTGGGCAGGTGCTTTTCCGATAGGGCTAGCTCTACGAGGTACTGGAACTGCTCGCGATCGGCGCCGGTCACTACCGCCTGCTCGTGCGCCTCGCTCAGAGCCACGGGGTATCCCTGGCCGCGGCGGCACTGGTCGAGGACGAGCGTTTGCAGCATGTCAACCAGCCCCCTCTCTTCCGCCCAGCGCGGGAACTCGACCCTCGCTATCTCTTCATCGGTCTTCAAATAGAAAAAGCGCACTTCGTTCTCTCCGTAGTGCTTCTGCACCACGGAGGAACGGCTGATGAAGGTCGCCGACCTCTCGCCGTGTTCGAGGATTCTGGAAAACAGGGCGCTGTCCTGTACGCCGGCAACGGCTTCGCACGCTCTTTGCGAATCGGGCACGCTGCGGGGACAGTTGCGGTCGCAGTCAGGCGGGTCGTAGGGGCAGAGAGCCACACGTAGCGCATTCACCACATCGGTGCTGCGCGGGAAGCTGATATAGCTTGCCAGCGCCAGTTTTTTGTTCCGACCTATCTCCCGGAGTTTATCCAGTGCCTGTAAAAAGCCGTTCTCCAGCAGCTCTTTTCTCACATAGTCGGGGTAAGCCTGCCCGCCCAGCCCCCACAGGATGAGCGTGCCGTCGAGCAGGGCGAGCGCAGGCATATCGGCGGGAAGCTCCTCGCACAGCTCGACCAGAGCCTGACACTCAGCTACGGCGCGCTTTATGCCCAGCAGGTCTCTTTCGATGGGTTGCGAGCCGCTGCCCAGGGGGTCGACGATGGTCAAGTCCTGCTCGCTGGCATACAGCATGGGCTCGCTTCTTAACATGGCATCGGGCTTGTTTCCATAGCGCAATACGACGCTGCCGATGTTTATCAGGCAGCATCGCGCCGAAGTGTGGCGGTCGACATCTATATGAGAGCCGTCCGCGGCAAGTACAGCAAAGTCAGGATGGCAGGGGACCGGTTTGTACCTTCCCGATAGCTCGTTCGTTAAACCTGCTACCAGCCAGGTGGTCTTGCTGTTTTCGATTTTCTTTCTCAGCGAGGCGACATCGGCAGACTTAAGGCGGAGCGTGTCCAGGGCATTTCCGAGGCGGCTTTCTCTGTCCTGCTGCTCCGACTTCAGGCTTTGCGCCATGCCCTCGATCTGGGCTGCTACTTTGTTGAGGTCTAGAGACATCTGGTAATCCTTAACGGCGAGTATAGCACACAGGGCTTCGGCAAAACAATCAAGATTTACAGAGGGCTGTTAACCCATCTCAACCCCCTGTAGTCCCCCAGCCTTGGGGGACGGGGAGAAATTGGGAGGACACCCCGTTCGACAAGCTCTCTTCGTGGTGACTCAGTGGAACCAGGGCAGGCCCCAATCCTCCAGCAAAGGGGCTAAGCCCTTCTGTACTCCTGAATTGCAAGGTTACTTCAACCAAATAGTACTATTTTCCTTTCCGTAATCTTTGAATATGTGATATAATTTATGTTCAATAGGAGAGGTATGCCCAAAATATCGCGTAATCTCATAATCTGGCTGGTAATCCTAGCGGTGGTTATCGGCGTCTTCTTCACGCTTATCTCTCCCAGCGAGAAGACGGAGCGCCTCAGCACGCTTGTAGCGATTGACCAATTGAAGGAGTATGGCGGGGATATAACTATCAGGGAGCAGTCGCTTATTGCGGTTATAGCTGGCGGCGAGTATGCCGGCAAGAAGGTTGAGACCACTGTCCCTGCTGATTTCGATGCTTTTACTACCTTTGCTGCCCAGATTGAGAAAGGCACGGTAACTATCGACTACCAGCGGCCTAGCAGTTGGGGTAGCTGGGTCAGCATATTGATTAACTTTCTGCCCTTTATCCTCATCGTAGGCTTCTTCTTCTTGATACTGCGCCAGGCTCAGGGCGGTTCCAGTCAGGCGATGTCCTTCGGCAGAAGCAAGGCGCGCATGGTCACCGGCGATAAGCCGACCGTTACCTTCGGCGATGTTGCCGGGGTGGATGAGGCGAAGCAGGAGCTGCAGGAAATCGTGGAGTTCTTGAAGTATCCCGAGAAGTTCATCGCCCTCGGAGCGCGCATACCGCGGGGCGTGCTGCTTGTGGGCCCTCCGGGCACAGGCAAGACCCTGATGGCAAGGGCTGTTGCGGGGGAGGCGGGAGTTCCCTTCTTCTCCATCAGCGGCAGCGAGTTTGTGGAGATGTTCGTCGGCGTGGGAGCTTCCCGCGTGCGCGACCTTTTCGACCAGGCTAAACGCAATGCTCCTTGTATTATCTTTGTCGATGAAATAGATGCTGTGGGCAGACACCGCGGCTCGGGGCTCGGCGGTGGACACGACGAGAGGGAGCAAACCCTCAACCAGATACTGGTGGAGATGGATGGCTTCGATTCCAGCACCAAGGTCATTGTCATATCGGCTACCAACCGCCCCGATATTCTCGACCCGGCGCTGCTGCGTCCCGGCAGGTTCGACCGCCGTGTGGTCCTGGACCAGCCCGATATCAACGGCCGCAAGGCAATTCTGGAAGTCCATACCAAGGGCAAGCCGCTCGAGCCTTCGGTTGACCTGGGCATTATAGCCAAGGGGACTCCGGGATTCAGTGGCGCTGACCTGGCGAATGTGGTTAATGAGGGCGCTATCCTGTCTGCCAGACGCAACAAGAAGAAGATAGGCATGAGTGAGCTGGAGGAATCCATAGACCGTGTCCTGCTCGGCCCCGAGCGCAAGAGCCGTGTCATCAGCCAGAAAGAGAAGGAGATCATCGCCTATCATGAGGCAGGGCACGCTCTGGTGGCGCGCATGCTGCCCAATGCTGACCCGGTACATAAGATTTCCGTTGTAGCCCGGGGCATGGCTGGAGGCTATACCAAGCAGCTTCCCGTAGAAGACCGGCACCTGCATACAATAAGTCAGTTGCGCGATACGATGACCACCCTTCTCGGCGGTCGTGCAGCGGAGGAGCTTATCTTCGGCAAGACTGAAGTTACCACCGGAGCCCAGAGCGATCTGGAGCATGTTACCGATGTTGCCCGCGGGATGGTCAAGCGGTTCGGCATGAGCGAGCGATTGGGGCTGCGCACCTTCGGTCGCAGAGAGGAGCTGGTATTCCTGGGCAGGATGGTTGACGAGCAGAAGGACTACGGAGACAAGATTGCCGATGAGATTGACAAGGAGATAAGCACTCTTATCGATAGAGCTTACGCAGAGGCAAGAGATATCCTGGCTAGGAACAAAGCCAAGCTGGTTCAGATTGCGGAGCGCTTGATATCGGAAGAGACGCTGGAGGGCGAAAAACTGGAAACCCTTTTCAAAGAGCCTGCGCCTTCGTCATCTGAGGCTCAACCGCAGCCCGATGCCGCAAAAGGCGACTCAATCGGTAAAGGCGCTATCAATTAAGAAAGTTGTAGGGGCACGGCATGCCGTGCCCCTACTTTTTTTATTTCGCACTCCACTTTGAATTGATTCTACCCGCTTTCCTCGTGTTCCTGGCGCTCCCATATCGGACGCGTGAAGTGCTGCAGATACTCCTTGCGTATCTCGTCGCCTATCTGCTTGAGCTGCTTCTCGGTGCTCTCGGCAAACTCACCCAGCTCAGCCATATCTATGTTCAAGCCGAGAAGGTGAATCAGGATTTCGAGCACAGCCTTGGAGGAACGCGGATTTGCCAGCTTGGCGGCGTATTTGACGGTCTCGCCCAGCAGACAGACGCCCTCTATATTCCTTTCCTTGGCGGCGCCGAGCAAGAGTCCGTTCAATCCGGCTACATAGAAATCGCCCGCCGGTACTACCTTGTTCCTTTTTAATTCCTCGACCAGCTCCGCCGAGGTGGCTGCGCCCAGCACCCTCGGCACATCGGGATGGTGTTCCGTGATGGCGGCAGCCAGGGTATATACCCTTTTTACTCCGAAGCTCTCGGCTATGTCGAGCACCCTGATTACATACTCGTAAGCCCCGGTGGTGGGCTGTGCCTCCGAGAGGAAGATTATCAAATCGTTCGCCTTGTTCCTGCCGCCTTTCCAGTAGTAGAAGACGCTCTGGGGGAATTCCGGCATCTCGATGATGTTGTCTTTAATGAAAACGCCGCCCAGCTCGAAGAAACCAGCAGGGTCGAGGTCTCCCAGCACCTTGGCTTTGAGCTTATCCTTGAGATATGTCGCTGCAATCAGAGCCACATTGCCCACTCCGGGCCAGGCTGCCACCAGAACAGGATTAACCAGTTTGGGTCTGCGGGGTACTTTAGCCTGTGCCATTTGTCCTCCCTATATGTCAATCATACCATGTTGTGAGCTATTTCCCAATGCAGAACTTGCTGAATATGGTTTCCAGCAAGTCCTCGGTAACTGTCTCGCCCGTTATCTCCCCCAGCGCATTCAATGCTGCAGTGAGGTCGATGGTTATAAAATCGTCGGGCAGCCGCTCCGCGACAGACGCCTTTGCCAGCGCCAGATGTCGCGCTGCCCTCTGCAGCGCCTCCTTGTGACGGGGATTGGTCACCAGCAGGGCGTCGGAGGTGACCACCTTTCCGCCCAGCACTGAGCTCACCATGGCAGCTTCAAGCTCAGCCAGCCCCTCTCCGGTCAAAGCTGAGGTCGAGACCTGCAGCCAGGGCAACCCGTCCAGTTCGGCACGGGCGGGCAAATCGCATTTATTGGCTACCGCCAGCACCGTTTTGTCTGAAAGCAGATTTGTTAACTCCCTATCGGTTTGCGTCAGCGGCTCGCTGGCGTCGATGACGAACAGAATGAAATCAGCCTGCTCGATAGCCTTTTTGCTGCGCTCCACCGCCAGTTCATCTATCACGTTACTGCTCCTGATGATACCGGCGGTGTCAACCAGGATGAAGGGCAGTCCTCTTATATTTACCGTCTCCTCCAGCGTATCGCGCGTGGTGCCCGGTATTGGCGTTACGATGGCGCGGCTCTGCCGCAGCAGGCGGTTGAGCAGGCTCGACTTTCCTACATTGGGACGCCCCACGATAGCGGTTCTTACGCCCTGTCTGTAGACCATGCCGGCGTCGGCGTTGGCAATCAGGCTCTCCAGTGTCTCCTGCGCTGTCTCAAGGGGGGTGACGATGTCCTGCTCTTCGACCTCGTCCTCGGGGAAGTCGATGCGCGCTGCGAGATAGGCGAGGACATCCATGAGGCTGCGGCGCAGCTCTTTTACAGGCTCCGATAGCTTGCCTCCCAGCCCCTGCACGGCGAGGCGCAGGCTCGCTTGTGTTTTTGCCTGTATCACATCGAGTACCGATTCCGCCTGCGCCAGGTCTATTCTGCCGTTGAGGAACGCTCTCAGGGTGAACTCGCCGGGGTTTGCCAGCCGTGCGCCGTAGCGCAGTGCCAGTCCCAGGATGCGCTGCAAAGGGAGCGTTCCACCGTGGCAGTCAATCTCGACGATGTCCTCCCTGGTATAGGTCTCCGGCGCTTTCATATAAGCTAACAGCACCTCATCTACAATTTCGCCGGTATCGGGGTCGACGATGTGTCCGTAGACGAGGCGGCGGTTGGCGACTTTTTTGGGAAACAGCCGTTGAGCGATGGAGAGGGCGTCCTTCCCGCTCAGCCTCACGATGCCGATGCCGCCCTCGCCGAGGGGGGTGGATATCGCAGCGATAGTATCCTGATACATAGCAAGTAAGTATGATACATCTTTAGCTTGGGCTGGGCAAGGAAGAAAAGGGAGCGAAACGGAATGCTACGTTACCGGTTTCGGGGAGGTTAAAGGCTTTGCTACGCAGGTGCGGTTTTTCCCGGCTTTTTTGGCTTCATACATCGCCTCGTCTGCCTTTTTCAGCAGCCCTTCGCTATCGGAGGCATGCTCGGGAAAGGTTGCCACGCCGAGGCTTATACTCATTCCCACGTCCCAGCCCTCTATCTGGGTGCTGTAAGATTTCGTTTCGAGCCTGAGCCTCTCGGCGATTTCCACAGCCTCTCTGGTATCGGTCTCGGCAGCCAGCAGTACAAATTCATCGCCTCCGAAGCGGGCTGCAACATCCGAAGCCCTCGTATTTGCTTTGATTATATTGCCGAGTTCTTTTAGAAATGCAGCGCCCTGTGCATGGCCGAAACGGTCATTTATGCTTTTCAGCCCGTCCACATCCATCATTAACAGGGATAATGGAGTTCTCTTCCTGCGTGCGCGGGCTAACTCGCGTTCCAGTTCCTCCAGGAAGTATCTCCGGTTGTAGAGCACAGTCACATCGTCGTTGAATGCCATTTCCACCGTTTTCTCGTATAGCTGCGCGTTTTCGATTGCTATGCCTACCTGTGTGGCTATTGAGTCCAGAAGGCGAACCTCACGTTCGTGGAAACGGCGGGAGGTGTGACTGCCGACACTGATTACCCCCAGGATGTCACCTTTCGCCATTATGGGCACGGAACAGATGGACTGAAGCTCCTCGCCCTCCAGATAAATAGGGTCGAATCTCCTATCCGTGGACAGGTTTCCCACTATAGCGAGCTTTCCCGATTGTGCAACGCGACCGGCAAAACCTTTTCCGATTTTCATCCTCGCTACACGCCGGGCGAAATCGCCGGAAAACCCGCGCTGAGCCTTGAGCACCAGTTCATTTGTCTGTTTGTCAACGAGGAAGACCCCCCCCGATTTCACAGGGATTACCTCGAACACTTTCTGCAGGACAACCTCCAGAAGGTCTGCCAGGTTCAGAGTCTGCCCGACGGCGGTGCTGATGCTGAACATCGTTTCGATTTGTTTGGTGCGTTCCTGAGACAAAACCTCAGCCTTTTTGCGTTCGGTAATATCTATCAGGGTTCCCAGAGTGGCATGGTTCCCTTCGTATTCGATGGTTTTCACCCTCTCTGAAACCCAGATGATATCCAGGTCCTTTCTTACAAGCCTGAACTCATAGGGAATGTTGCTTCGCCCTTTCAATGCCTCGATAGCCCTGGCTCTGGCTGTCTCTTTATCCTCGGGGTGAATGTAATCGGCGGCTTCTGTTCCGATAAGCTCGCTGCCGGTGAAACCCAGTATCTCCTCCATAAGATGATTAACGTAAACAAATCGTCCATGATGCAGCAGGTAGATACCCGTAGCTGCAATCTCCAGCATGCCCCGGGACAGGCTCTCGCTGCGCCTTAGAGTATCCTCCGACTGCTTTCGTCCGGTGATGTCTTGAACCAAACCGACCCAGCCGATGCGTTCGCCCGCGTCGTTCTTGAGCGGCACAATGGTATTCTCGGAAGGGAATATTGCTCCGTCGAAACGCTTCATGTGGAAGTCCGGCAGATGCAGGAAACCGTTCTTTCTTATGCTGGGATACAGTTGTTTCTCAAACTCCCGCTCTGCAGCTTCATTGACATGGAGGAAAGTAGTGGTCCGTCCCAGCATCTCTTCGCGTTTGTAACCGAAAATCTCTGTTGCGGCTTTGTTGCAGTCTATGATAGCAGGCGGGATTCTGGCATCCATGATGAATATTGCATTGGGCTGGCTGTTGAAGGTCTTTTCAAACAACTCTTTGGACCTGCGCAGCGCCTCTGCCGCCTTTTTCTGTTCCGAGATGTCCGCAATTATACCGATGGAGCCGCGTATCGCCCCGTCTTTTCCTTTCAGCACGCTTAGCGAGATTGCCACGTCGAGTACCTGACGGTCTTTTCGGATGACTTTAGTCTCGAAGTGATGCTGCATGCCCTTCTGTCTGACATTCTGCTGCCTTATTCTTTGCCATTCCTCCTCCGGATACAGCGATTTGACAGGCTTCATGTACAGGTCGTCGCGGTTCATCCCCAGAAGGGTCTCGGTGAATCTATTCCACGATACTATTTTCTCGTCTTGGTTGGTCACGGTTATGGCGACTGCGGAGTTTTCGAAGATGGTGCGATAATTCTCTTCGGTCAGCTCCAGCCGCCCGTTGGAATCCTTCTTTAAGTCAGGCCCATTCTGTTGTTCTGCGTCTTTCATATCTTGGTTCACCCTGCACACCTCGGATTTTTAGACAGGTATTCGCTGTCATGGAAATAGGTAATTCAACATTAACAAAGACGAGCAAAAGTGTACATGGATATTTCTAGTAGTGAACAGGGGGAAAATGGTACCGCTCTCTTGCGGTTCATTGTGTCTTTGCGAGTCCATCCTTCCTTCAGGAAGGAGGCGAAGCAATCTCACCGTATCTCTATCAGCCATGAACTATGAGCCATCAGCCTCACCACCCTGCCAGATTGCTTCGTCGCTTCGTTCTTCGCAATGACATAGCGAGATGCCCCTTGACGGACAGCACTTCCCCTGATATTATAATATCGTAAACCGATATCAGGAATCGATATTAAGGACTTAGTATGATTAAGGATTTCTTTCTGGGATTCATAAAAATACATATCCTCTACCATGCCTCCAAAGAGCCTATCTACGGGCTGGAGATTCTGAAGGAGTTGGGCAGGCACGGCTACAAGCTAAGCCCGGGTACGCTGTATCCCACGCTGCACCGGCTGGAGAGCGAAGGCTACCTCACTGTGGAGAAGAAGGTGGTCGAGGGCAAGGTGCGCAAATACTACTCCACCACGAAGCGGGGTCGGGTGGTGCTCTCCAAGTCAAGGGCAAAGATAGCCGAGCTGGTAGAGGAAGTGCTGCTGGATAAATAACTATGGAACAAACCGGCGAGAAAAAGATTCTCGGCGTCAGCCGCAATGTGTTCTTCCTGGGGTGGGTGAGTTTCCTCACCGATGTCTCCAGCGACATGATATTCACGGTGATGCCTCTGTTCCTGTCCAACGTGCTCAAGGTGAGCATTCCCATAATCGGACTCATCGAGGGCATCGCCGAGGGCACGGCAAGCCTGCTTAAACTGGTGAGCGGATGGCTCAGCGACCGCCTGGGAAAGAGAAAAAGCCTGGCTGTATTCGGCTACAGCCTGTCCGCGCTGGCGAAGCCTTTTCTATACATAGCGAGCAGCTGGGGAACGGTGTTAGCAATTCGTTGGACAGACCGCGTGGGCAAGGGGATTCGCTCAGCGCCCCGCGATGCCTTGGTTGCCGACTGCACCGTTGCCAATGAGAGGGGTCGGAGCTTCGGCTTCCACCGCGGCATGGACACGCTGGGCGCAGTGGTCGGACTTGCCCTGGCTGCGTTGATTGTCTACCTGGTTCAGGAAGGCGGGCTGGAGCTGACCCGCGGCGCATTCCGGACGCTGGTGCTGGCGGGAATCGGCCCCGCTGTGCTTTCAGTGCTCATCCTGCTGTTCTTTGTCAGAGAGCGCAAGAAGACGGTATCGCCCCGGGCTTGCGATGCAGCTCCGGTTCAGACGGAGTGCAAAGGCACGGCGAAGGTATTAACCGACGGACGCTTCAAAATCTTCCTGGTGATAATAGTTCTGTTCACGCTGGGCAACTCCAGCGACGCCTTTCTCATCTTGCGGGCGCAGAACCTGGGCTTCTCGGTATCTCAGACGCTGCTGCTGTTCGTAGCCTTCAATCTGGTTTACGCACTGGCGGCGCTGCCTGCGGGGATGATATCGGATAGACTGGGCAGGCGTAAGGTCATTATTGTGGGGTGGTCAATCTATGCGCTGTCGTATCTGGGATTTGCGCTGGCGACGGATGCCTGGCACGTGTGGCTGCTGTTTGCGCTCTACGGACTCTATTACGGGGTGGCTGAGGGCGTGTGCCGTGCCTTTGTCTGCGACATCGTGCCTGCGGAGAAGAGAGGCACCGCCTACGGGTGGTATCATACCGCCGTGGGCTTATCCCTGCTTCCGGCGAGCGTGATAGCGGGCTGGCTGTGGCATCTGATAGGTCCGGCGGCGCCGTTCTATTTCGGTGCGGCGTTAGCCGGCACCGCCATGCTGGGTCTGGCGCTGTTGATAAGAGAGTAAGGTTGCGGTCAGCCTGGAAATAGGTTAGTATCTCTCAGAGAGTTAACGCCGTGTCATTCAATGACAGGTGAGGGGGATTTATGAACGACAGGGTGGCAATATTTATCGATGGCAGCAACCTCTACCATGCGTTGCGCGCCAATTTCGGACGCTACGACCTCAATTTTACGGAGTTCACCAGGAGGCTCTGCGGACAGAGGCGGTTGTTCCGCACCTACTACTACAATGTGCTGCAGGACCCGACTCAGCGCGCTGAAGGACATAGGGAGCAGCAGGATTTCCTTACCACCCTTCGCGAGACGCCCTATTTAGAGGTGCGGCTGGGTAGCACCAAGATTGCCCCGGGCGGCGTGCCCGTAGAGAAGGGCGTCGATGTGATGCTGGTCACGGATTTGCTGCACTTCGCCTGGAACGACCTCTATGACGTGGCGGTGCTGGTGAGCGGCGATGCAGATTTCGCGTACGCTCTGCAGGCAATCAAGAACATGGGCAAGCATGTCGAGGTGGCATACTTCGAAAGCAATGTGTCCAAAGACCTTTTGAACGTGGCGGACAACAAGCATCTGCTGGATAGAAACTTCTTCAAGGATTTGTGGGCGCGGGGCAAGAAGCCGCCGCCTCGCCGGCGTAAGGGGAGGCGGTTGGGCGGGCTGGTGCCCCGCATCGGCGGCCCCAAGGTGGAAAATCCCCCCCCGCCGCAGGAATAAGTAGGAAGAGGCTGGTTTAGTTTATAGGGTAGGGGCACGGCTTGCCGTGCCCCTGTCTTTATTTCAGGCTTTCGGCTTCATCCCGAAG
>VGNW01000015.1 GCA_016865955.1 Chloroflexota bacterium
AAGATAACGATAAGCCTAAATTTTAGTCAACGACTCAGTTGAAAATTGAGAAACTGTGCTGAGTATCAGATTTCGTGAACTTAATCAGAGGTTTCTTAGACGAAATATTGATGCCCTAATAAGTATCGCCCCAGTAATATTGGAAGCATATCACTGCAAAAGTAATTCGTCAAGGTCTATCGTTAAATTGTATCTACTTGGATTACACGTTAACTATATGAAGATGAATTGGGAAAATTCTATTGCCCAATTTCCTGAGACTAAATATCAAACAATAGCAGGTTTACTTTCTTCGCTCAAAAGGACAAAGAGATATGACCTGCTCTATTTTCCTTCAGCGCCGTTGAACAGCCTCAGCATTGGGTGTAGAATAGTGCCATCTATTTTGAGGATTTGGAAACTATGAAGGTGCCCAGGTGTAAGGGAACGCGTGATTTGCTGCCTCAGGACATGGCGAAGTTCCGTAAAATCGAGGCTGAGTTCCGCGATTGCTGCCTCGGCTGGGGCTATCAGGAGATAAGGACGCCTGTCCTCGAATACCTGCATCTGTTCACCTCCGCCGGCACGCTCTCCCCCGAGATGCTGGGCAGGGTCTATTCCTTCCTCGACTGGGACGGCTGGAGCGGAGAACGCGTGGTGCTCCGACCCGATGGTACTATACCCACCGCCCGACTTTATGTCGAGAACTTCGCCAAACAGCCCCTGTGCCGTCTGTTTTACGTTGAGAATATGTTCGCCTTCGAGGGCTCGGGCAAGGAGTCGCGGGAACGCTGGCAGTGCGGCGCTGAGCTTATCGGAGGCAGCAAGGCGGAGGGCGATGTCGAGTTGATTTCTATCGCGCTGGAGACCATGTCCAGACTGGACATCGAGCCTGTGGACATACGGCTGGCGCATGCCGGTTTGATTAAAACGTACCTTGAAGCGCTGGGGCTGAGCGGGGAGCAGGAAGCAGATGTGGTGGATAAAATCTTCTCCGGAGATACCGGCGTGCTGGGTCAGCTCAAGGGCAGGAACAAGAAGCTGGAGAAAAGCCTGCCCATCCTCTTCGGAGTGAAGGGAAATTCCCCGAAGCTCGTGGAGAACCTGCGGAGCGTGCTGCTGCCCGAGCTGCCTGCCGTGAAGCCCTGTCTCGACGAGCTGGCGCGGATTGCCGGGCTGCTCAGCGGGCTGGGCTACAGCTACCAGATTGATTTCACCTCGGGGCGCGGATTCGAGTACTATACGGGCATCATTTTCAGCTTCTATAAGGGGAAACGCAGGGTGGGTGGCGGCGGCAGGTACGATGAGCTGATACCGCTGGTGGGCGGCAGGAAGGTGCGCGCCTCCGGCTTCGCCCTTTATATCGACGAACTCGTGGCTTTGCTCAAGGATGTGCCCCCGCGCCGGAAGATACTGCTCAGGGCGAAGGACGGCGCAGGGCTGAAGCCCGCACAGGAGATGGCGCGCCTGCTGCGGGAGGCGGGCTATACGGCTGAGTTCGACCTCGGCTACAAGGATACCGGCGCTTTCCGCTGGATTGTGGATATGCGCGGTGATAAGGGGATTGAGCTTATCGACCGGCGCAGCGGCGAAAAGGTGAGCAAGTCCACGCCCAAAGGCTTGCTGAGATTCATCGAGGAGACAGGCTGGTGCAGGTAAAGATAGCCCTGCCCAAAGGGCAGTTGCAGAACAGCACCGCAGCCCTGTTCAGGGAGGCGGGCTACGCTATTGCAGACTATCGCGATGGCTCCCGTTCGTACCGGCTGCGCTGCGATGTAGCGCCCGACCTGTTCCTTAAGGTGTTCCATGAGAAGGACATCGCCATTCAGGTCGCTGTGGGCAACTACGACCTGGGCATCTGCAGGCTGGGCTGGGTGGACGAGCTGCTGTCAAAATATCGCAGCGACGCTGTGGTCAAGGTGCATGATTTGGGCTACGGGAAACGCAACCTGTATGCGGTGACATCGCGCGCTTCGGGGCTGAACTCGCTGGAGGCGCTGAGGAGATATGCGGGAAGCGTGCGCATTGTCAGCGAGTACCCCAATCTGGCGGAGGCGTTTGCCCTGAAGCAGCGGCTGTGGAGGTTTCAGATATTCCCCGTCTGGGGCGCGGCGGCGGTGTATCCTCCGGAGAATGCGGAGGTCGCCGTGGTTACGGAGACTTCGGCGGAAAAGCTCGACGAGCAGGGGCTGGTCCCTCTGACAACGTTGCTGGAGAGCAGCGCTTATCTGGTTGCCAACAGGAACAGCCTGCAGAGTAAGGACTTGAGCCGCCTGCTCAAGGCGCTCTCGGCAGGCGTGGTAAAAGAAGCTGGCGATAGCGAAGAAGCTAATGGCGGCGTGCCAGCGGGGAGCAGGCGCTCTGAGGGCAAGCCCCGGTTATCTCTTGCTTTGCCCGACGGGCACCAGCAGCGCCATGTGGTCGATTTCCTGAACAAAGCGGGTTTGAAGATAGAGGGCTACGGCTCTAACGGATGCAGAATGGAATTCAACGGCGTGTCGGTCAAGGTGGTGAGGCCGCAGGATATGCCGCTTCAGGTAGCCAACGGCAACTTCGACCTGGCGATAACGGGCAGGGACTGGCTCCGAGATTGCCTGTATCGGTTCCCCTCGTGCCCTGTGACCGAGCTGCTCAATCTCGGCTTCGGCAAGGTGAGGATTGTAGCTGTGGTGAGCAAAGACCTGCCGGTTGGCAGCACCGCGGAACTGAGGAAAGTGAAGCGTGAATCTGCGTTGAGAGTGGCTTCGGAATACATAAATATTGCCGATAAATACGCGAATGATAATCACCTGACGCCCTGCAAGCTCATTCCCACCTGGGGCGCCAGCGAGGCTTTTTTGCCCGAGGACGCCGATGTCCTCATCGAGAACACCGAGACCGGCTCGACTATCTCAAGGCACAATCTCAAGATAATAGACACCCTTTTCGAGTCAACGGCGTGCTTGATCGGGAACACCGAAGCTATAAAGAGACCCGAGAAAAAGAAAGAGATTGGGCATATAATAGACGCCATGAGCAGGGGCGCAGCCGCCCACTGAATCGCTTGAGAAAGGAGCCCGGTGCCTCCCATCTGTCTGCATCTGGGGATTGCAGAGGAAGCGATAGCCAGATTGCACCATCCCATCGTGGATGAGAACAGGGGGAGCTATTACCTCGGCTCGACAGCGCCGGACATTCGCTTTTTCATCGGCGCCCGCCGCGAGGAGACGCATTTCCTCTCGCTGGAGAGCGAGGAAGGGGAGAGCGGGGCAAGGTTCATGTTGCAGGAGCACCCCGAGCTTATTAGAGACAGCAGCCTGAGCCCGGCGACGAGGGCGTTTATTGCAGGTTATTTCTCTCATCTGGTCACGGATGAGGCGTGGATATATCGGATATACCGCCCCTACTTCGGCAGGGCATCGCCTGTCAGGGGGAGCGCGATTGCCAATCTGCTGGACAGGGTGCTTCAGTTCGAGCTCGACATGCAGGAAAGGCTGAACAATAAGAGTATGCCGACGATTCGCACTGCGCTGAGCAGCGCTATGCTGGATATATCGGTGAGCTTTATCAGCGCTTCCAGCCTGAAGAGATGGGGCGAGTTCGTGTTCATGAGCACCACGAGAAAGGCGAACTGGGAGGACTTTCGCCGCTTCGCCGAGAAGTACCTTATCTGGCTGCGGCAGGATTCTTGCGAGGAGCAGGAGGCTTTCTTCTCCTCATTCGATGACAGACGCGAGGAGGTTCTGAAAATGGTGCCTCAGGGGCAGATTGAAGCGTTTAGGGAGCAGTCCATAGTCGATTCTGTGAAGACGGCGCGGGAGTATCTGGGATGAAGATAATCAGCGATTTGTCGGCGGCGAAGGCATTTTTACTGGAGCGCTCCACGGTTGAGCTCGCCGAGGCTTCCCCTTCGATTAAACAGAAGATACGGGATATCTTCGGGGAGGATTTGACACTTCAGGATGCTGTTCGGCGGATTATCAGCGAGGTGCGCGCCAATGGCGACCATGCCCTGTTCGATTTCATCAAGAGAATCGACGGCATGGGGCTGGCGAAGCTCGAAGTGGGCAAAATCGAGATAGCTGAGGCATATAAGAAGGTTGACAAGGGGCTGGTCGATGCCCTGAAGCTCGCTGCGGAGCGGATTCAGGAATTTCACCAGGTCCAGAAGAGCAAACTGGGGCTGGGCTTTATCGAGAATGGAGCGGGGTTTATTGTCCGCCCTCTGGAGCGGGTGGGCGTATATATCCCCGGAGGCAGGGCGTATTATCCTTCGACAGTGTTGATGACAGTCATACCCGCTAAGGTGGCTGGAGTCAACGAGGTGTTCATTACCAGTCCCCCTGCCCCCGATGGCGAGATACCTGCGCCCACGCTGGTGGCTGCGGATATTGCCAAGGTGAACCGCGTGTTCAAGGTCGGCGGCGTGCAGGCTATCGCCGCTCTCGCTTACGGCACGAAGTCCATCCCCAGGGTGGACAAAATCTGCGGCCCGGGCAATGTCTTCGTCATGCTGGCGAAAAAGCAGGTATACGGGGCGGTGGCTATAGACGGATTGCACGGCCCTACGGAGACTGTGGTGGTTGCCGACGATTCGGCAAGACCCGTTCACTGTGCCGCCGACCTGCTGGCGCAGGCGGAGCACGACGAGATGGCATCCGCTGTGCTGATAACCACATCATCCCGGCTGGCGGACGATGTCAGCATGGAAGTCAAGAACCAGCTTGCCAAGATAGAACGGCGCGCGATAGCGCGCATGTCGCTGGAGCACAACGGCGGCATAATCGTGGTGCCCGGCATGGACGAGGCTATCAATCTGGTGAACCTCTGCGCGCCGGAGCACCTCTGCCTGATGGTAAAGAATGCCCGCTCTTACCTCGACCGCATCCGTAACGCCGGAGGCATATTCATCGGCGTGCCCGAGGCTATCGGCGACTACACTGCGGGGCCAAGCCATGTCATGCCCACGGGCAGGACGGCTCGCTTCAGCTCGCCTTTAAGCGTGCTGGACTTCCTCAAAGTATCTATACTGGTCGATATGGACGAAAAGGCTTTGAAGGCGCTGGGGCCTGCTTCGGCAACTATCGCCCGCGCCGAGGGACTGACCGCCCACTCGTTATCGGTGGAGATAAGGCTGGAACAATCGAAGAAGGAGCCGGGCAAATGACGGGAAAAGCCGCCAGAGGCGCTGAGGGGCTGATTAGAGCCGATTTGCGGGGAATCGAGCCTTATGAGCCTATTGTGCCGCTCGAAGTCCTCAGCAAACGTTGCGGCATCCCTGTCGAGAAGCTGATAAAACTGGACGGCAACGAAAATCCTTACGGCTGTTCGCCGCGGGTGAAACGCGCCCTGGCGAAGTATGCCTTCTATCATATCTACCCCGACCCTCTGCACCGCCAGATTATGAAGCCGCTGGAGAAGTATGCGGGCGTGGGGCAGGAGCACATCGTCGCCGGCAGCGGCAGCGACGAGCTAATCGACCTGATATTGCGATTGTTCCTCGAGCCGGGCGATAAGGTGATTAACTGCCCGCCTACCTTCGGCATGTATCCCTTCAGCACAGCGGTCTGCGGCGGCAGAACGGTGACCGTGCCGCGCAACGCTAAATACGAGGTGGATGTCGGGGGCGTGAAGGCTGTCATCGATAGCAGGACGAAGGTTATATTCATCGCCTCCCCCAACAACCCCACAGGGAACGCCACCCCGCAAAAAGATATACTGAAGCTGGTGGAGACAGGTATAATCGTGGTTATGGACGAGGCTTACTACGAATTCTGCGGCGAGACCGTTGTCCCTCTTGTGCCAGAATACCCGAATCTAATAGTTCTGCGCTCGTTCAGCAAGTGGGCGGGGCTGGGCGGTCTCAGGGTCGGTTACGGCATCTTTCCCTCCGATGTCGCCGAGCTTATCCGCAGGATAAAGATACCCTACAATGTGAACATAGCAGCCATGATCGCTGTTAAGGAATCGCTGGCTGATAAAGCCTATCTTCAGGAAAAGGTTAAGGCAATCATCGCCGAGCGAAAAAGGCTCTCCGACGAACTGAGGAAACAGGGCTTGCTCAACCCGCTGCCCTCTCAGTCAAATTTCATCCTCTGCCGGGTGGTCGAAGGCGATGCACGGAAGATAAAAGAATGGCTGGACAAAAGGGGTATTTTTGTGCGATACTTTGCAAAACCCCGGCTCAATAACATGCTGCGTATAAGTGTGGGCAAACCGGAGCACACCGATGCTCTGATAGGAGCGCTGGCAAAGTATAAAGGAGGGCGAGATGGCCGATAAGAAGGTAGCTAAACCAGCCGCTAAGAAGGTCGTTAAGCCGGTTACCAAACCGGTAGCCAAGCCGGTCGCTAAACCTGCTGCTAAACCGGCTCCCAAAGAGGCTCCTGCACCGATTTCCAAATATAGAAGCGCCACTGTCAGCCGTGCTACCGGGGAAACCAAGGTCAGCGTGGAGCTTACGCTCGACGGCAAGGGTGTCGGTAAGGCAAAAACCGGTATAGGCATGCTCGACCACCTCATTGAGCAGATAGCCCGTCACGGTCTGTTCGACATCGCAGTCGAGGCTAAAGGCGACCTGAAGACGGGGCAGCACCACACACTGGAGGATGTCGCTATCTGTCTGGGGCAGGCGTTCGATAAAGCGCTGGGGGACCGCAAAAGCATCGCCAGAATGGGACATGCGGTTGTGCCCATGGATGAAACCCTCTCGCTGGTGGCAATCGATATCAGCGGCAGGGGCTTTGGCGTCGTCGAAGCCCCCATCGAAGGCAAGGATGTCGGCGGCCTGGACACCGACCTGATAAAGCACTTCCTGCAGACCTTTGCCACTGAGGCTAAACTCACGCTCCATGCCAGACTTCTGGCAAAAGGCAACGACCATCATAAGGTGGAGTGCCTGTTCAAGGCGCTGGCGAAATCGCTGGACAGCGCCACCAAAATAGATGAACGTGTCGTCGATATCCCCAGCACCAAGGGGAAGCTATAGTATTCTTGATCAAGTAGGTTGTTAGTTTCTTCTGAAACCGGCTCGTTTACTTCACTAACAGCCATTGGTAATTTGAATGAATCATATAAGTAACACAATCTATACAATAGGACACAGCAACCATCCGCCTGAGGTTCTTGTTCGGTTATTAAAAGAATCGGCAATAGAAGTTGTTGTGGATGTACGAGGCAATCCTGCCAGCACCTGGGTCACTTATGCAACACCTCAAGGCTTAAAGCAGATACTCAAAGCAGCGGGCATTCAATATCTTTATATGGGTGATCTACTGGGAGGTCGGCCTGATGACGCTGCTTGCTATACTGAAGCCGGAAAAGCTGATTACCGGACAATGCAGCAACGAGCTTCATTTAGAGAAGGGCTAAAGCGGCTGGTCGAAGTGTTGAGAAAATATCGTGTCAGCATAATGTGCGCCGAGGAGGACCCCTCGTCCTGCCATCGCCATCTGCTGGTTGGCGAAGGTTTACGCGGGGAAGGGACTAGGATTTTGCATATCAGAGGCAACGGTCAGATACAAACCGATGACGACCTCCGCAAGGAAAAAGCAGGAGTGCCACCTAATCAACTTTTATTGCCTTTGTGAAGCTGTCGTGACCATATACACAATCGGTTTTACAAAGAAAACGGCAGAAGAATTCTTTGAAGCTCTGCGCTCCAGCGGAGCGAGGCACCTGTTCGATATCCGCCTTCATAATACATCCCAACTAGCTGGATTCACCAAGCGTGACGACCTCCGTTATTTTCTTAAACGGATAGTCAACATGGAATACCACGAGGTGCCGATATTGGCTCCTGAAGACTCGATATTGGTAGGGTATCGAAAGACTGGCGATTGGGAGGAATACGAGAAAGCCTATCTGGAACTTATTCAGCAACGCAGAGTCGAGAGCCACATAAACCGAAAGCTGTTCCAAAAGGGGGTCGTGTTACTTTGCAGTGAGGCCGAACCGGACAAATGCCATCGGCGATTGGCAACTGAATACTTGAAACGAACTCTATTTCCACGCGCCACGATACAGCATCTTTGATTCCTGTCATAAATGAATAAGACGATAGTTATAACAGACCTGACAAAGATGCAGGGTGACCGTGTCTGCATAGCTGGGCTTGACCGAAACGGCAAAAGTATTCGCCCTGTTCTTAAACGATTTGGGGAAGATATCACCTGTAAACATCTTTATATAGGAGATAATTTAGTAATCAGACCCCGAGCAAAGGTTAAATTTAACTTCTACCCCGTAAGAACTGCCTCACCGCATATAGAAGATCTGGGTTTTGATCCAGCTGCAATCAGGCATGAGGGATTTTGTGACGACAGCGAGTGGGAATCAATCCCCCGTGCCAGTCTATCTCCATCGGTTGCTGATATTTATGACGGTCTTTTGCAGAAGCCTCACTGGATTGAACCGGGCGCTAGGACGCGCTCTTTGGGTACTGTAACAGGCGTGCAAGTGTCGGGTGCGTTTTTCGAGCAGCGAGGTGGAAAACGAGAGTATCGAGTTTCTTTTGTGGATGGGGCGGGGTGCCGATACGATAGAGTAATCATAAATGACCTGATGTTCAGGGCATTCGCTGATTCCACAGTAAATCGTTTGAATTCCACGGTGAGAGCGGCCAGGGAGATAGAAAACATGACGATGGAGGTGGAACGCCTGTATCTAAGGCTGGGCTTGGCTCGCCCCTGGCTGAATGAAAATAGTGGCAAAAAAGAATGCTGGATGCAGGTTACAGGGATACATACCTTCCCAGACTATCTGGGAGGCGAGTCGGACGAAGAATTCCGTGCTTCCCAGAAGACTTCTTTGACAATTAACCTTGATGATGGTTTTCTGCAGCTCGGGAAAAGCGTGAGGCGCCTGACAAGCGACTTGCGCTCTTTCTTTCGTTATTTAACTGAATAGGATATTAATTCAATTGTGTGTGCGTTGGTGATGCCTCTGGTCATCACACGCGTTTTGGCTTTATCGGAATACCAGTACTCGTAAGTGGACTGATAGTTTTCATAAGATACTGTTTTGAAGCATCTGAATGTTCCTGCTTCAATCGTAGTATCCTCAATACCCACACAATGATAGGTCACGGTGCTTTCTCCTCTGTCTGTGAAGGATTCGGCATCGAGAAAGTCGGTTAGTATCCAGGACGTCTTGACCGTAAACTCATTGCCGACCAAGTAGGGCCACCTGTTGCCGGCTCCTTCCCGGGAGTAAGAGACCAGCCGTGTCATGGTAACACCTGACGCCGATAGGGTAGCGGAGACTCGCGAAAAAACGGGATAGTGCGTTGCTTTGTCTATCCATTTTGTCTCTTCGTATATCCAGCCGTCCAGAGGCGGGTCGTATGTAACCTGCATGACGTAGCAGACCTTTCCCTCAATATTCTCCTCGCGCATCATTCTCTCGGTTTTAATATACTCGATGCCCTTGTGAACCTCTCGGAAAACCCAGGTATCGCCCGCGTAAAGGGTCGGCAGCAAACCCTCGCAAATCTCCAAGGTGCCGGAGAGGTCGCCTATCTCGACCATGTGACTTCCAACCAGGTTACTGGAGAAGTTAAAGATGACTGTCTCCGTGGCACTTGCCGGCACGGTAACATTCTTGCTGCTTATCGCTATTCCGTTTATCTTCAGAATCACGGGGCAGTAGTCATCCACCTCACCTGAGTTAGTAACACTGCAGGCGATGGACACCTCTCGGTCCGGTAACGCCTGTTGCGGCGAAATAACCAGATTGCTCGTAGCGAATAAGGCGGGGGTGAGCACGGTAAAGCTGCCGCTTAAACCACCTATGCCGACACTGTAGGTGCCCGGATTATTCTTCGTTACCGCGAATGTAACTTTCTCTGTCGAATCGGCGTTCACCGGTATTGTTTTCGTTTCCTCTGCCGATCCATTTACCTTCAAGTCTACGATATAGTTTCCTGAGACAGACCCCGTATTGCTGATGTTGGCGGAGACTGTGACCGTCTCGCCGACCTTTGCCTGAATGTGGCTGACAACAAGCTCGGCGAAGGCTGGCGTCGTCAACACGCTGAATGCACCTGTTAATCCATTCAGCCTGATGTGATGAGTCCCGGCGGTGGCGTCTATAGCGAAGGATATTGTTTTTGTCTGCCCCGCTGCTATCGGCACGTATTTGATTTCTCTCAAGGTGTTATTTATCCTGAGCCTGGCTTGGTAAGTACCTTCGTCTCCCCCGACATTGGCTACATCAACTGAGGCTATAACCGGATTGCCTTCGATAACCTGGACAGGCGAGATCTTTAGAGTCCCTGTTTCAAATCTGGCGACGGAAGAGCATGCGAAGTTTGCGATTAGAAAAGACGTCACGAACATGATGAGCAAACAGGTGGTCAGTATTCTTTTCATCTTCGTCCTCCTTCGTCATTTGGCATGATGAAAGGGCGGGAGAAGCTCCCCGGCAACCTTAATTCTGTGAACGGCACGGTATATAAATCGAATGAAAATAAAAATCTACAATAAACTCAGACGTAATAGATTGACGAAACAGACTCAGACAGTAGAGCTACTGGTGGTTGAAGAGCCTATTTCGTTTGTAAACAAAAAGCCGCCCAAACGGCTTGCCGCTCCAGCTAATGTTGCTTGCGCAGCGGTATTTCCTTGAGGAAGAAATTGGCTACCCAGGCTGTAACGACTACGATAAAACCGATGAGGAAGACCTGTGTTATTGCGGAGTTGAGAGCTACTTTGAGTGTCTCGAATACCTGCTGGAAAAGGGTGGCTCCCTGTGGCCCCAGATTCTCAAAGATGCTCCTCAGTTGGGCCTCTGCACCTGTACTGAGCAGAGCTTGTGGGTTATGCGTGAGGGAATCAAGGACTTGAGGTGGTATTACCTCTTTTGCCTGTGCGGGAAGCCCGCCCATGAATTCAGAAGCAAAGTGATTGTTCATAACTGAGCCGAAGATTGCCAGCCCGAAGGCGCCCCCGATGGAACGGAAGAAGGCGGACGAGGAGGTGGCTATACCTAGGACGGAATAGGGAACTGCATTCTGAATCGCAATAATGTAAAGGGGCATGGTCACGCCCAGGCCGAAGCCTATCACCACTATGTTGGTCACAGCTCGAGCATTGCTTGTCTCCACTGACATTTGGGAGAGCAATAGCATCCCCAGAGCCATAATCGCCAGCCCTGCTATGCCCATGAGCTTGTAATGTCCACCTGCCCGGGAAAGTATCTGCCCGGAAATAATGCTGCCTGCTACCATGCCCAGCATCATGGGCGTCAGGAAACTGCCGCTTGCTGTGGCAGATTGCCCAAGGACCCCTTGAAAGTATAAGGGGATGAAAACGATGCCGCCGAACATGCCGAAGCCGGTGATGAAAATGATGAATGTGGACAGGGATATAATCCGATTCTTGAATATCCACATGGGGATGATGGGTTCAGGGGCTCGCCGCTCAATCATTACAAAGAGAACTATCATCGCTGCCGCGAAAGCGAACATGCCGATGATTTGAGGGGATATCCAGGCATATTCGACACCGCCCCAGGTCAGAGCCAGCATGGTCGTTACCACAGCTAGCACCAGAGTCACCATGCCCGGATAGTCGATCTTGTGTTTAACTTCAGAGGGGCGCAGGTCAGGGAAGAAGAATACAAACAGACCCAGAATTAAAACGCCCAGAGGTATATTCACCCAGAATACCCAGTGCCAGGAGATATTGTCAGTGATGAATCCACCCAATGTTGGCCCGATGATGGAGGACAGTCCAAAAACGCCGGCTACGAGTCCCTGATACTTGCCGCGTTCTGAGGGAGGGAAAAGGTCGCCGACTACGATGAAGGCGTTAGCCATCATAATACCTGCGCCCAAACCTTGAAATCCGCGGAAGGCGATAATCTGGGTCATGGTCTGGCTGAGACCGCAGAGAAGAGAGCCCAGCATGAATATAGATAATCCCGCTATGTAGAACCACTTGCGCCCGTACATATCGGTCAGCTTGCCTGTAATGGGCATGGCGATGGTGGAGGCAATCATATACGCGGTGGCTACCCAGGTATAGTGGGCAAAACCGCCCAGGTCTGTGATAATCTGGGGCAAAGCGGTGCCGACCACGGTCTGGTCGAGCGAACCGAGGAACATCGCCAGCATTACGCCGGCGAATGTTATTAGCAGTTGCCGCCTGGGTAAAGCTCGCAGGCCGACGGGTCTAACTGCGATTTCAGCGGCCGGGGGGTCGTTGATAACTTTTTGGTCTTCCTTGGCGGATTTTTTAAGGCTTAAAAATCGCATGTTCCATATCTTATCATAAAAACTAAAACCTTACGATGTTTACGGGGAAGTCATCAAGGAAGCCGTCCGGTGGTTATTCAGACTAGCTTTTCTCCTCCAGCGCCCTTTTAAGCATCTTCAGGATGGTTTCCTCTCTGGCGGCGTGGTCTTCGACAAGCTGGAGGATAGTCTCAACCTGCTGCTGTATCCGGGACTTCCTTGATAGCAGCTCCTTCTGGCTCAGCCCTTCGAGTCTTGTGTCTGCGGCCAGCGATTTAGCGGCATCTATTTGTTTCTTTATGGCGCGGTGGTCGAGGATAAGCGCCTTCATCAGAAAATCGCCGAACAGGGGAGGCAACAGCTTCTCCTCGAAGCCGAAGTGGTTCTTCAATCCCTCATCGAGATAGCTCAGAGTCTGTTGCAGCTTCTCCAGCCTCTCTTTGAGCGCCTCCGGCGAACTTAGAATCAGGTCGGGGCGCGACTTCTGTAAGCTGAACAAAGCCTCGAGGTCGCTCACAGAATCCCCTGCAAGCTTTAGGTTGCCTCTGATGTTGTGATGTTCCTCTATCGTCCTGTTTACCAGCGCCAGATAATCTGCCATCCTGCACCCCCTGACCGACTCTTAGCCTAAAAGCGAATTCCCAGCCTTTGACTCTAGTTTATCATCTTACATGTCCGATTTCACCTATCGAATAGGGAAGGCCAGAAGGGCTTTGCCCTCTGGATGCCCCTGTTATCAGAAACGATCATATCTGTAAGTTGCAGTTGCAGCTTGCTTCTGAGAAAATGTCTAACGATTGAGTCGTCCGTTTGATAGATTTTGGTGGATATGGAATTAAGCAAAGCGCTCTACTTCAAGAACAGGGATGAATGGCGTGTTTGGCTGGAGAACAACCATGATAAGGAAAAGGAAGCATGGCTGGTGCACTATAAGAAGCATAGTGGTAAAACCGGAGTCAGCTACATTGAGGCTGTCGAAGAGGCGCTGTGCTTTGGCTGGATTGACAGTAAAGGGAAGCGTATAGACGAGGAGAGGTTCATCCTGAAATATTCTCCTCGTAAATCAAAGAGCGTCTGGTCCCAAAACAACAAAGAAAAAGCGGAGAAGTTGATAGCCTCGGGCAGAATGACAGATGCGGGACTTGCCAAGATTGAAGAAGCAAAGAAAAGCGGCGCATGGGAGAATGCTTATACCGACAGGAAGAAGCAGCGAATGCCTTCTGACCTGAAGAAAGCCCTGCTGGAAGATAAAGCTGTCTGGAATAATTTTAAAAGCTTTGCCAATAGCTACAGGAACATGTATATTGGATGGGTAAACAGCACAAAAACCGAGGAAACAAGAAAGAGACGAATAGGCGAGGTGGTAAAACGCTCGCTTCTGAATAAGAAACCGGGGGTGAATTGAATTGCCCGTCAAGCCGAAGAAGTCGAGCCCGAAAATACGCTTTCCGCGCGACGAGGGGGCACACCCCGATTTTCTGACGGAGTGGTGGTACGGCCATTTCAGCCTCGCGGACCCACAGGGCAGGGAATACGGCGCAATGGTAGCTTACTTCAATGTGGGTCTGAAGATTCTCATGGTCTATGACCTGCAGGAAGAACGCTTCTACCATTCAATCTCCAGTTCGGCATTGCACCACACGAAAGGGCAACTCGACCTCCACTGGCATCGCGACAACCTGGTACGTACAGATCCCAAATCGTTCTCCTACAATCTGAAATCGTATGGCAAAGACATCGGCGTAAACCTGTCTCTGAAGTCTGATAAGCCGCCGTTGCTGGGCTGCAGCGATGGCTTAGTAGAATGGTCAGGCGGAAGCGCATATTATTATTCATTTACGCGCATGAAGGCAAAAGGTACGATAGATATATCGGGCAGGTCAATAGATGTGCAGGGTGTCGGCTGGATGGACCATCAGTGGATGACCTATCTGGGCAAAGGAGGCTGGGACTGGTTTGCCGTTCAGCTCGATAACGATAAGGATCTGGTATTCTGGCACATCGTAAACCCCGATGAATCGATCAGGTCCAGAGATTTGACCGCCATGTATCCCGACCACATGGTTTATCATACGCAGGATTTCATGCTGGAGAGGATAGACTCCTGGGTCTCTCCCGATAGCAGGAGGGAATACGGTCTGCTCTGGCGTGTGCGGCAGGAGGCCCTGGGACTCGACCTGGAAATCAGAGCGAAGTGTGCCCAGCAGGAGATAAGGTTGTTCGAATCCCTGTCAATCCCAGTGTGCCCCTTCTGGGAAGGGCGTACTTCCATATCGGGCTATTTCGACGGGCAGGCTGTTTCCGGCAGAGGATACGCAGAGCAGGTGCGCTTGCCGATTTAATTCGCTCTTTTTTAGGGGGATTGATGAGGTGCTACGTCGTCATCAATACAGGATGCCCCCTGTCCAGGTGACCGTATCGGGGCGAAAAGCGCTGTCCAGTCCAAACCTGTCCAGTAGTGCCACTACATCGACACCCAGCGACTCCAGCGATGTTCTCGCTTTGTCGGGATAGGAGCAAGGCGAGGCGGTGCGAGCTTTGCAGACCTCGCAGAGCGCACAGCTACTGCCAATCAACCCCCAGGCATCCTTCACACCGTCATTTTTCAGGGAGTCTTCCAGTTGCAGGATTTTATTATGGAAATCCACCTTGATTTGCATAACGCTGTGAACATCGTTGCTGACATCTACCGGCTGAGAGTATTGAAGCAGGATGCCTTTGCGGAACTTCTTGAGCCTTGCCTTGACCTCGTTCAGCGCGCCGATGTGCGGCGGGCACATGTAGTTGTTGCCGTAGTTACCGCATTTGTTTTCCATGCAGAGCTCTCTGACCCTCCATTCGGGTACAAGGAGACTGGGGTCAAACTCCATACAGGTGCTGATGCCCATTTGTTGTGCGAGTTCCTGCAGGCTCATGTTTGCTCGCCAGCGATATAAGCTGGTAGATATTATATACCCTTAATAAAGTTTGGCAAGTGCCAACTTTATGTAATGTTGGCTAGCCTCCGCAGAGTTATATACCGAATTGCCTTCTTAATTTTATTGGATTAACATGGAATCGGGAGGATATGGATATGGTTAGGGGAACATCGGATTTCGAACTAAGATTTCTGGACTATTCGCCCGCTGCGGAGGCAGAGAAGCAGTTGCCGACTACATTCGACGAAGGCGCCGAGCTGCTCGATGCCTATTCCCAGGCGGTAACAAATGTGGTGGCGAAGTTAAGCCCTGCCGTCGTGAGCATCCGCATTAAGAAAAAAGTCGCCCGCTCCGCGAACGCTACCTATGAAGGAGAGGGCAGCGCCTCGGGAGTCATCATTGCCCCCGACGGCTATGTCGTTACCAACTGCCATGTTACCGAGGGAGCGGACAGCATAACAGTAGGTCTAGCTGACGGTAACAGCTACAGCGCTCAATTGGTGGGACAGGATGCAGCAACCGACCTGGCTCTGCTCAGGATTCCCGGCTCGGGATTACCCATAGCCCGTCTCGGCGATTCCAATAAGCTGCGAGTAGGCCAGCTGGTAATTGCCATCGGCAACCCTCTCGGCTTTGAGAGCACCGTAACCGCGGGCGTGGTTAGTGCAATGGGGCGCTCTTTAAGGAGCCGCAGCGGCAGGCTCATCGAGAATATAATCCAGACCGACGCCGCACTGAATCCCGGAAACAGCGGCGGCCCGCTGGTCGATTCACGCGGTCTGGCGGTGGGCATCAATACGGCAGTAATACAGTTCGCGCAGGGAATCTGCTTCGCCGTGCCGGTGAATACGCTGCGCTGGGTGGTTCCACTGCTGCTCCGGGAGGGCAAAGTGACCCGGGGTTTTCTGGGCATCTCAGGGCAGAGAGTGCCGTTGCCTGTGCGCGTGGTGAGATATTTCCAGTTGAAGAACGATTACGGGGTGCAGGTCTTTAGCGTGGCTCCCCGCAGCCCCGCTCAGAGCGCAGGGCTGAAGGAAGGAGACATCATCATCTCGCTGGGGCAGGAGACTGTAACCGGAGTTGACGATGTGCACCGCCTGCTGACCAGGGATATTATCGGCAAGAAGCTGGACATGGTAGTGCTGCGCGATTTCACCAACCGCCTTGAAATGTCCATCGTGCCCGCCGAGTACAAAGAATAGATTAGTTGTTAAACTTCTCCCTGTTTCTCCAAATCCTGGGGATGCAGGGCAAACACCGCACAGCTATAGACCCTATCGCGGACCTTGAGGTCATTCTTTTTTATTCCTATCCGTTTAGCTCCCAGCTTCCCGGCGACGCGCTGGCTGATTTTGTTGCCGGTGGCGGCGCCGATCTCTATGTGCCGCAGTTTCAGTTCCTCGAATCCGAAGCGAGCCAGCAGTTGCGCTGCTGCCAGGGCAATGCCCTGCTTGGTACGGGTGGTTCTCACCCAGTAGCCCAGGTTGGCAAAGCCCTCCTTGCCAGCGATCTTATTGAAGCCGCAGCCGCCGAGGAAAGCGCTATCGCGGGCATCTAAGATGGCGAAGTTATATTCATTGCCCTTCGTCCATTTCTGCGAGCTGGAGGCAATCCATGCCCGGGTGTCCTTGATGGAATACTCGGGATACGCCCAGGGCATCCAGGGTAAAAGCTCGGGAAGTGACTCGCGCACCGCCTCATAGACCGGTTCGGCGTCGGAAGGACGGTAGGGGCGCAGCATGATTCGCCCATCGGTCAACCTGACATTCCTTTTCATAGTAGCAACCGCTCGACAATTATACACATAGCGCGTCTGTTTGACGATGTAGGGGCACAGTGCACTGTGCCCCTACATTTGTCATTAGACACTGCTGCCAATTCATGTCTTTCGTGCGTAAGCAGGAACCCAGGTGCTAGGTTGGAGCGGATGCTCAAAACTACCCGGTGGGGTTGAGGTGGGTGGAATGAATCATGAGACCCCAGTCCGGAAAGCAGGGGTTTCACTACGCTTGGATCACTTAACCAATGATTGTCAAACGATAAAAATTCGATATTCAGGTTCTGGCAGGCTATCTTTCGGAGGAGGTATTATTCGTGACTCAAGCGGGGTAAGAATATCCAAATATAAAAGTTTCAAATGGAACACTTCCGCCTCATCTTCGATAGTTTGTATCTGTAGCTTTATATTTTCACACCACTCTTGTAAAGTCACTCCATGCCGAAAATAATAAGCGGCTGATGAAATATCCTCACGCTGTAGATACCACCAACCGCTTTCCTTCTTACCAGAAAGGGCAAAAGCTCGTGCTTCATCGAATCTTTGGTCGAACACGGCATTCTTATCCATTTCAGCAACCACCTCGATACCCATTTTAAGAAGGAAGCGGCAGATAAAGTCCGGTTTCAGCGGTTCGGCAGGAATACGCATCTGGGTTTTTATGCCTTGCTCTGTAGCTCTTTTGAAAAATGGGGCAGGCATATACTCAAACACTCCAGGCTCCACAGTAGGAGATGCCGCAACTATCCCTTCCCGGCATTCTAGCCACGGAAGCTTTCTCTTTTTCGTTGGGATTCCAATAAAAACACGGAGAAAAGAGAATGGGTACTGTGATAGTGCTTGTTGCTCGACTGATGAACCAAACTTGTTCTGACACTGGTCACACACAAGGCCATCTGGTAATACTCCCCAATCTCCTCCTCCTAAAGACTCAGGTAGAATATGTTCACGGGTTGTAAAGGGGCCGGTAGTTGTCTTGCAAAAAATACACTGTTTCATTTGAAACTCTTTGTATAATAATAGGGTCAACTATTGAAAGCCTGTTCATCTGCAGGCCTTCGTTAAGTCGCTATTCGATATCTTTCAGTGAGAATTTAGGCTTATATGCCTTTACTAATACTTCTATAATCTCTTTAGATTCTGAGATGGTTGCCCTTGCCTTTTGCTCTTTCTTAAACTGACCACTATGGACAATATTATTTCTCTCCCCACTTACCTTTCTAACTTTATCGGTTAGAGACGCGAATAGCCTATGATTGTCATCTCCTCTGCTTATGGGGATGATCAGATTGCGCAATTTATTTGGCAATCCATTTGCCCAGTACAAAAGATCGTCGACAAACTTGGCCTCAAGCTTTCTTTTTTTCTGGAGCTCTTCTCTTATTACAAAATTCGCTGCCAACTCTGTTGCTGTGACTGCTCGGACTATTGCTGCAGAGTAATCACCCCTTTTATACAAACCTCGAGCTTTTTGCCAGTTTGATACTATTTTCTGTATATCTGATCGTTTGCTATATGGGATTCTATCTTTTTCAGACATAGGCACTCCTCTCAGAAATGGATGTGTTTGAGATTATAGGATATACTCTTGTAGGAATCAAGGGGCGAAATGGCATGGGGTGTAGGGGCGACCCATTGGGTCGCCCCTACGGAATGTTGTGGCGAGAATCATTGATAGGGCGTTCGCGAGCCGCTCTTTTAAACAGGAAGGGCACAGCACGCTGTGCCCCTACTTGGCTGGGAGGCTGGCGGCGTGTTTGCCGGCGCGCCTGCCGGAGAATATGCAGTCTGAAATAGAGACGCCGCTGGCAAAGTAACCATTGCTGCAAACTCCCACAGCATTCCGCCCTACGGCATAGAGTCTATCGATAGACGAGCCGTCACCGCGCAGTACCTGGCTGGTCTTCTCATTTACCACAAGTCCGCCCAGCGTCAGCGATGCGGTGGGTATCCCGCTCTTGGAACTGAGGGAGCAATCGACAGCGTAGAAAGGCGGTTTGTCCTGAGGCACAAAACGCTTCTCTGTCTTGCCCATGGCGTCGGGTGCCTTCTTACTGGCGATAGCGTTGTACTGTGACATGGTCTGTTCCAGAGCCTCTGGGGAGACCTTGATCTTGGCTGCCAGAGCCTTAAAGGAGTTCGCTTTCTTGCGGGTAAGGCGAAGCATTGGTATCATGGTTAGCTTCTGGAATGCGGCGCACTGTTCGCCTATCTTGCTCACCGCTTCCTTGTAGGTCGCGCTGTCGAAAATCAGGTAAGCATAGCCGCCACTTGACGCTATATAGTCTCCCTGCTTCCCCCCGTACAGGTCTTCGCTGCAGATGCGCTGCGCTTTTTTATCGACCAATACTCCCTGCATCATAGCCTCGGGAGGTACATAGAACCGCCAGGCGCTTATCTTGTCCATATGCGAAGTGACTCCACCGGCGCTCACTCCCATGCGGATGCCTGCGCCGTCATCGCCGTAGGTGCCCAGAGGCAGACAGCTCAGGTAAATGGGCGCGCACTCCTTGACCATTTGCTTGTCGAAGATAAAGCCTCCCGCTGCCAGAATGACAGCCTTGCGAGCCCGGGCGCAATAGGGTCTCCCCATCACCCTTATGATGAGCTTATCTATACTATGGAGCACCATTGCCGCCGGAGGTGCATAGGTATTCGCTTTGGCATTGATATAGGAGATGGCGCCATGCAGACGCGACGTAATGCCACGCGATATGGACACGCCTTCGACACCTATAACCTGCCCGTTATCACCGAAGACCAATCGGTCCACCCGTGTCTGGCAGCGCACCCGGACCCCCTGTTGTTTGCGCACAGCCTTTTCCATACCATGGAAGAGTGTAAGTCCCGAGATGCCTTTTCCCCGCGCCCGGTGACCGCGCGGCACCGGCTTGGCATTCGCCTTGTATCTGGTGTGGTTCTCGTTGCCGGAGAAATACAGGTAGTATTTATCGGTAGGATATGACGTCTTGAAGGGACACATTGAACCCTCGAAAGGAACTCCCGCCCGGTCGAGCCAGTCAATCATTCCCGGGGATTGTTCGCAGAAAAGGCGCAGGGTCTCGTCGGTAACAACATCGCCCACCTCCTGCTTCAGGTAGCGATACATATTCTCCGGTGTGTCTTCGTATCCTGCAGCTTTCTGGTATTTAGTGCCGCCGCCTGCATAGACAATGCCGCCGCTGGCTGCGGTGGCTCCCCCGCCGTGAAAGCGGTCCACTACCAGCACTGAGGCTCCCTGCTGCGCCGCCTCCAGGGCTGCCGCCGCACCGGAGGCCCCAAACCCAACTACGATGATGTCAGCTTCGTCGTCCCACTTGCGATTCCTCTGCTTATCAGCCACGTTGTCCACTCTATCCTTTCTTGTTTTATATAAATCTCAAAATGACGAATTTATAGCTTATTTCAACAGACGGCGTCTCATCATGAACAGCGCCAGGGGCAGGAAGACAGCGGTGAGGCCGAAGACGATGCCCAGGCTCCACCATGCGCCGGAGGCGGGGTCGCCGCTGACTATCGCCCGGGTCAGGTCGGTCGCCGAGGTCAGCGGGGATATCCAGGCAAGGCGCTGCACTGCCTCGGGGAAGGAGTCGAGCGGGAAGAAGACGCCGCTGAAGAAGAACATGGGCGTGATGAACAGGGTGAAGTAGTAATTGAACGAGTAGATGGAAGGCGCTACCGAGGTGAAGAATAGCGCTATCGAGGCGAACATAAGTCCCGTGAGCAGCGCCAGGGGCAGCACCAGCAGCGCCCAGGGCGAGTGTATCAACCCGAAGGCGGAGACCACGATGAGCACGGCAATCGAGGT
>VGNW01000016.1 GCA_016865955.1 Chloroflexota bacterium
CGTGCAACACTCTATGCTGCACGAGAAACTGAAGCTGGCGCAGGCGCAGTTCGAGGCATCGGAGTTCAATTTCTATGTCGGCCCAAAAAATGCAAAGTTTGTCATTGTCACCAGCGGCAGCGGCTGGTTTTATTCACGAGAAGCCGTAGCGACACTGAAGCTTGAGAAACAGGTGGGAATCATCAAATTGGGCACCACCTGGCCCCTGCCTGAGAAGTTCCTCGTGGGTCACCTGAAGGGTGTTAAGGAGATACTGGTCGTTGAAGAAGTAGACCCCTTCCTGGAGCAAAACCTGAAGGCGTTCCTGACAGAGCAGGTAAAGACACTGGGGGCAATCGAGGTTTATGGCGCTAAATCCGGACATCGTTCTTCTTTCGGGGATATGAATCAGGACAAAGTTGCCAGGGCGCTCGCCGCCATAAAAGGGCTGGAGTACAAGCCGAGGGATGAGGCATATGCAGAGAAGGCAAAGGAGATGGCGCTGCCCAGTCTGCCGCCGAGGATGCCCACCTTCTGCCCGGGCTGCCCCCACCGGGCGTCACTATGGGCGGTGAAGGCGGTATTGAAGCTGGACGGGCGCGGTGGATTCGTTACCGGCGATATCGGCTGCTATAGCCTCGGGGCGGGACCGGCGGGCTATTTTCAATTGAAGACCATTAATTGTATGGGGGGCAGCATTGGGCTGGCTACAGGCTTTGGCAAGCTGGGGCAGTTCGGCTTCGCCCAGCCTGTGATTGCGGTTTGTGGCGATTCCACCTTCTTTCATGCCGCTATTCCCGGATTGATAAACGCCAGATTCAATAACAGCGATGTGTTGATGGTGGTGCTGGACAACGGCGGGACTGCCATGACCGGCTTTCAGCCTCATCCCAGCTCGGGATGCGACGCTCTGGGCAGGCCGGCTCCTGTTGTGGAGATAGAAGGGATATGCAAAGCTGTCGGTGTGCCGGTCAAGGTCAGAGACCCCTTCGAGATAAACGAGGCGATACAGGAGCTTTACGATATGCTTCAGGAGTGCGGGCCCAAGGTTATGGTGTTCCGCCGCAGATGTCACCTCGTCGAGACCAAAGAGAAGGGCAAGAAGAAGGTCTACGTGGACACGGCGAAGTGCATCGGCGACGACTGCGGCTGCGCCCGCTTCTGCAGCAGGGTATTTAACTGCCCCGGCATAATCTGGGACCAGAAGGCAAAGAGGGCGCACATTGACGAGGTGGTATGCACCGGCTGTGGCGTCTGCGCTATTCTCTGCCCGCGGGGCGCTATTGTCGTCGAGGGAGGGTAAGACATGGCTCTGAAGGTAGATCCGCTGAATGTCATCATTACGGGCGTGGGTGGGCAGGGGAATGTGCTGGCTTCCCAGATACTGGCTTCGGCAGGCATAAAAGAAGGTTTCTATGTAACTGTCGGTGAGACCTACGGCGCTTCCCAGCGGGGCGGTCCCGTGATGAGTCATGTGCGTTTCTCTGCCGTGGCTCAGTGCGGCCCCCTGATTCCCGAGGGGCAGGCAGATATCGTGGTGGGCATGGAGCCTGTGGAGGCGCTGCGTGTGGTGACGGACTTCGGCAACCCCGAAACCAGGGTCATAATCAGCCCCAGACCCATCTATCCCATCTGGGTGCTTGCCGGACAGGCTACATATCCGCCGCTGGAGGAAATTGTCGGGAAGCTGAAGAAGCTGGTGGCGAAGGTGGAGGTGGTACGACTGTCGGAGGACGGTAAAGAGCCTCTGCCTATGAATATACTCATGATTGGCGCGTTAGCAGGCTCAGGATTGGTCCCCGTTGCCGTCAAGACCTTCGAAGAAGTAATGAGAGAGATATTTATCCCCAAAGACCTGGAGCGCAACCTCAAGGCTTTCCGGGCGGGCGCTAATGCGCTGAAAAAGGCAAACGCCCCGGCGAAATCAAAGGCGAAACGCAAGAGAAATTAGCAGCTTCTGGTTGCGGTAACAGGTTGCGGTTGCGCTGCTGGAATCGTAATTCGGGGATGGGTTGCGGGTTAACTCAACCGAAAGCCGCCCGCCGAAACGAGCCGCGCCACCGCAGGACTCTAGACGATTAACAGACTAAGCGCCCACATGCATCAGGTCTCTCGGCTTGCTGTGAAATGAGGTAGCCTCTTCAGGCGCGATGAAGCGAGACCTGATAAGGCCCTGCAATGCCTGGTCCATAGTCTGCATCCCGTGTTGGCTGCCGGTCTGCATATAAGTGGGAACCTGCTCCGTTTTACCGTCGCGGATTAGATTCCTTATCGCGTCGTTGCCGATCATTATCTCGACGGCGGCCACTCTCCCTCTGCCCGATGCTCTGCGCAGCAGTACCTGAGAGAGCACACCTTCCAGCACTAGGGATAGTTGTAACCGTATCTGTTCCTGCTGGTGAGGCGGGAAAGCATCGATGATGCGGTCGATGGCCTGGGGTGCGTTTTGCGTATGAAGGGTGCTCAGTACCAGATGTCCCGTCTCGGCGGCGGTGATGGCGGTGCTTATCGTTTCCAGGTCTCTCATCTCGCCGACCAGGATTACATCCGGGTCCTGACGGAGCACGTGCCTCAGGGCTTTGGCGAAGGAGTTGGTGTCATGCCCCAATTCTCTCTGTGCGATGACACACTTATCATCGGAGAATATGTACTCAATCGGGTCCTCTATGGTTATTACATTGCGCGCCTGAGTTTTGTTGAGATGGTCTATCATTGCGGCAAGCGTAGTGGATTTGCCGGTTCCGGTTCTACCGGTCACCAGTATCAGCCCCCTGGGTTTCTCTACCAGCATCCTGCAGATTGAAGGAAGACCCAGTTCATCTATGGTTGGTACTTCAAAGGGAACGCGGCGAATGGCGAGGCTAAGAGTGCCCCGCTGCATGAACGCGTTAATCCTGAAACGAGACAGGCCGGGCACACCGTAGGCGAAATCCAGTTCCATCTCTTTGACGAATTCTTGTCTCTGGCTCTCTGTGGTAACATGCTCGAAGGCTTCTTTCAAATCTCTGTGTGTGATGTTGGGAACATCCTCTACCTGGCGGAGAACGCCGTCGATACGGACAATAGGCGGTCGTGATATCCTGAGATGCAGGTCGGAAGCTCCTTCCTCTCCCATTAAACGCAATAATTCTTCTATGTTCATGTTTCCCTGCCTCCCGATTGCTTCTGTTACCTAATCTTAATTAACTATATTCCGTGTCGCATCGCTCGGCAATCACCAATATTTCTAGGAAAGCCCAGTAAATAGTACCAGTCCGGAAGTACTGCAATGGTGGTTTTAGTTATATGCAGGAGGTTAAAAGTACCGGTCCGGAAGTGACTTTTGCCGACCTGTGCAGGTTACTTTTGCGATATTGAATTATTAGCAGACTAGTTGATAATTATCGTAGCAGCAAAAGCACGCTGGTAGTGCCGAGAGTGTTAGTTAAAAGAATAAGGCTATACTATGGTACCATGACGGAGCCTTTTTAAGCATCTTATGCCATATATGCATTTTTCAAGAAAAGAGCATCGTGTTTCATTCGATAAGAAGCATTAAGCTTTCCGATTTGAAGGAATGTGCCAGGGAAGGACTCGCGTACCTGTCAGCAGGATTTCTGGTAGCACCTTTGTACCTGGCTGCACTCTGTATCCAGCACTACATATTGGGAAGCTGGACTTCTCCTCTCAGTATCGTCCTCATCGTTATTATGATATTTGTTTTTCCTTTGCTTTTGATTAAATTGCGCAGACCCATTCGCCGGAGGATTGACGAAGCTCTATACGGCTGGCGTCTGCCGTATCGCGAAATGATGTTCAACTCTCCCGGTAAACTCAACAACATTCTCGATATCAATGAGCTGGCCAGGGAGTTGCTGGAACCCGTGCCCCGTGCTTTGATGGCTTCGCAGGTGAGTCTTCTTCTTCTTGAAGATGAAGGATTCGTCTCGAAATTCAGCAACCAGCTTCTGGGTGTACAGCCGCCGCCTCCGTTGAAGTTCGGCAAAGACAGTAAGCTGGTCAACTGGCTTAGCCAGTATCAGATGCCGCTCTCCGCAGAGGAGATAAGCAAGCATCGGCAGTCCGGCAGACTCGGCGACGATGAAATATCTACCGTTCGCAACGGCCATATTCAATTCCTTGTCCCTATGTGCAGCAAACAGAAGCTGGTGGGAATCATTGCCCTGGGGCTGAAGCAGGCGCGCGGCTCCTACTGTAAGGATGATATAGGTGCGCTCGTCAAGATCGGCAGCGAAATATCGAGAACTATAGAGAACGCCCAGCAATATGCTGCGGCTATAGAGAAGGCGCATGTAGACGAGTTGACCGGCTTGCTCACTCACGGCTTTTTCCATCGGCGTGTCGATGAGGAGATATCGCGATGTTCCCGCTTCGGCAATATATTTTCGGTGCTCTTCATAGATTTGGACCTGTTCAAATCGTACAATGATGCCTTCGGTCACATCGCAGGAGATAGAATCCTAAAGGAGATAGCGGGATGTATCAGAGCGTCAATCAGGTCGATTGACATTCCCTGCCGCTATGGCGGCGATGAATTCGGCGTAGTGCTCACAGGGTCTTCGATAGATGATGCTTATGATGTTGCGGAGAGGATTCGAAAAACAATAGAATCCCGGATGGATTCCCTGGGTGTTGCGATAACCTCCAGTATAGGCGTAGCCTCATGGCCGACAAGCGGAGCCACCAAGGAAGCGCTCCTCCTTGCCGCAGATAGCGCATTATACTGGAGCAAGCGTTCGGGAAGGAACCGGGTCTCCCTGGCTTCCTCTGTATTGTCTACGCTGAGATTCGATAACAGCAGCGAGCAGGAAATAATTGAAGCCGTGCATGCTCTGGCGGCTACTGTCGATGCCAAAGACCATTATACTTACGGTCATTCTAAGAAGACCAGCGAATATGCCGTACGCATCGCTCAGGAGCTCGGTTACTCTGTGGAGAGGATTGCCAAGCTTAAGGCAGCAGCCATGCTTCACGATATCGGCAAGATTCGTGTCCCCGACAACATCCTTTTCAAGCCCGGCCCTCTAATAAGCGACGAGTGGGTAGCTATCAGAGAGCACCCCAAGTTCGGTGTCGCAATACTTAAGCATATCAAAGGTCTCAGCGGATGCCTGCCGATAATCCAGCATCACCACGAGCATTTCGATGGCAATGGGTATCCGGCGGGCTTAGCCGGCGATGCCATACCCCTGGATGCGCGCATCCTGGCTGTCGCCGATGCTTACGATGCTATGACATCGCCGCGTCCCTATCGTCCTAACAAGCTGACCCATCAAGACGCTCTGAAAGAGCTGGCTCGCTGCAAGGGAACGTACTTCGACCCCGAGTTAGTGAGGGTATTCACTGAGCTATGGAAGCCTCTCGACCTCGGAGAATTAGCCGGTTCCTACATGCGCTAGATTACGCCTCCTTTCGATTGCTTTGAAACTGGACTTCTTGCCGCTTATACCTGCCTATGGGTAGGTCGGAGCATCTGCTCCGACGGGGCTTGGAGCGGATGCTCCAAGCTACCCCGAAAAAGATAATACCGCCATGAAGTAGAGACAAGTGCCCCTCTGTTTTCCCCCCTCACTCCTGCCCAGGTAAAAATACGTCTAATCAGAGTATATTAGCTTCCTCTATGCTCCTCCGCTGCAAGCAGAAATACCATCGCTGCTTTTCTCAGGTCAAGTGTTTTTGCAGGCGGAGAACAGGTATAACGGCGGAAGTCGAGAGGGCGGAAGCGTGGTAATCTAAGCGCAGAAAAAAGATGAACAAGGAGGTGCAAAATGGAGTGGCAATTCATAGTAGCGATAGTAGTGGCGGTTCCGGTGATTCTGTTCCCGGCAGCGTTTGTCTGGTACTTGAACCTCACCGGTTTGCTCCAAGTGCTTGCTGACAGACGTGCCAGACAGAAGAAGCTGGCTGCTCGTGAAGCCAAGGCAAGGGGGTAAAGGTCAACCGGGGCACGAAGGCAATGCTCGATACAGGGCTTTAGATAAGAAAGGAGGTGCAAAATGGGCTGGGAAGTAATTTTGGCGATTGTGCTGCTGATGCCGTTGATTCTGTTCCCGGCAGCGCTGGTGTGGTACCTGAACCTCGGCCGCGTAATAGCAGCGTTCCAGGAGCGGAGAAAGGTCACAGGAGGCGGCGCAGCAAAAGAACATGCCGGTACTTAGGGAAGCAGAGCAGGAGGATTCGATCGTATCCAGGAGTGATAGAAAAAGATATCATGGTTAACTTCCTGTGGGAAAGGTCGAGTTAGACAAGTCGTCGTTCGAGTAAAACCCGACTTTACTGTGAGAGAAAGGAGGTAATATGAATGCCATCAGAATAGGCGTGCCAATAATTGGTACTGCTTGTTTGACTGTTGGCTGTGCCTTTCTGACCATATGGCTGACAGACCTTGTCCCCGAAGGGGATTGGGCCGGGTTGATAAGAGCCTTACTTGTGATCTGTGTTGCTCTGGGTGCTCTGGTCGCTATTGCCTGGTCTGCATACTTCAGCCTGATACTCAGGAGAACGTTAAAGAGTTGAATTAGAGCCGGGGAATCGTGAAGCTAACAGACTTGCGTTCTCTGGAATGGAGCGGGGATAAGGTAATGGTGGTCAGGCAAGTAAAAAAGTTAATATGTCATCTCTGCGCAAGCGGGAATCCAGAATGTCACGTCGATCGGAGATTCCTGCTTTCGCAGATATGGCTTTGACTGCTTAGCCGTCGCTTTGCTTCCGCGTAAGTTCTTTGATGAGTTCTGTAGCCTCTTTATCTTTGGGGAAGCGCCTCAGTTTCTCGATTATTATCTCAATGCGTGCTGAGTTGGGACTGGGGTTCTGAAGGAGTTGATAAGCATCGCCTTTAGCCATTTTCAGGTAACGCATGGTGTCTAAATCTCTGGGCAGGAAAAATACCCCCCAGGCGAGGACAAAGACTGCCAGAGTGACCAGACCTAGGTATAGCTCGGAGAGGAACCCTATCAGGGAACTGCCGATAAAAAGGCTGCCTGTCCTTATTAACATCCCAACCTGAGCCCTTTCGGACATAGCCTGCGATTGTTCGTATGAATGTCCATCCTCTTTAATAGTATACCCCAATAATCCAGAGCAGCTCCAGGAGACTTTTGTCACTTACTTCTTGACTCTGCCACTTTATCATAAACGTATGAGATACAGGTTCGCTAACACACGCCCGGCGGAATGCCGCCGCTCCAAGGGGACATGCTTGAGGTGCATGCGCCCTATATACCGCGGCGGCGTCAGGTTTCGCGGCCGCTTCTGGCACGAAAGCTGCTTCAAGAAGCTGTAATGCGCCGGAGCATCATTTGGACCGCAGTCCACACTGTCTCCAAATATTCTCGTTCTCTCCTCAGTTTAAGCTTTCCCGAATTGACAATACACGGTCCTTCATCTAGGATATGCCCGCTGAGCTTGCCCTTTCTTTGAATGAGTTAGTCCCTTTTGAAGGAGGCCGCCAATGCCTAAGACTCGGAAGGGAAAGATTGTCGGAATTGTCCTCATCGCTTTAGTCGCTATTATCGTAATCGTCCTGGTGGGCGGCTATATCTTCTATCGCGATTTGACCCGTGGCCCGCTGCCCCGGCACGAGGGTGAGTTGCAGGTCGAGGGCATTAACGACAGTGTTGAAATTATGCGGGATGAGTTGGGCATACCGCACATCTACGCCAGCAACTTGCATGACCTGTTCTTCGCTCAGGGATACACACAGGCACAGGACCGCTGGTGGCAGATGGAGTTCTGGCGGCATATCGGAAGCGGGAGGATTGAAGAGCTGACGGGCAGGAACGATGATGTTCTGGAAGCAGACCTCTTGATTCGCACCCTGGGCTGGCGTCAGTTAGCGGAACGCGAGGTTGAACTTCTCGACAGCGATACCAGAACCGCCCTCCTTGATTTCGCCGATGGCGTTAATGCTTATATCAGCAGCCGCAATTACGGCGACCTTGCTCTTGAGTACGGTGTCCTCAAATTGACGGGGAAGAGCATAAAAATCGAGCCCTGGACGCCCGCTGACACGCTGGTATGGGCGAAGGTGATGGCGTGGGATTTGGGTCCTATGGTCAATAGCGAGGAGACACGCGCTAAACTATACGAAGCCATTGGGCAGAAGATGACCGACCAGTGGATGACACCGCCCTGGCCTTATGGCGAGAAACCTACCATACTTCAAACTGACGATATCGACACAAATGGGTCTACGACTGATATAATGACCAGCAATAAAACCTGGTTTGAAGGAGAGGACATCCTTGCCAGTTTCAGCGCCCTGCCTGATATCAGTTTCGTCTTCGGCAAGGGTCGGGGACTGGGAAGCAACAACTGGGTGGTCAGCGGCAATCTGACTGAGAGCGGCATGCCTTTGTTAGCCAATGACCCCCACCTCGGTATCCAGATGCCGTCCATCTGGTATGAGATTGGCTTGCACTGCCAAACTCACAGTGGGGAAAGCATTTTAGACGTGGTCGGCTTTACATTTGCGCCGATGCCGGGGATCGTCATCGGTCATAATAGCTACATAGCGTGGGGCGTTACTAACAACGGCTCCGATGTGTTCGACCTGTATCGAATTCGGGTGAACCCCGATAATCCGTTCCAGTATGAATGGAACGGAAGCTGGCGCGATATGACCGTGCGGGAGGAGACGATTCGTTTCGCCGGCAGTTCCGAGACGATAACCATCCAGGTAAGAGAGACGCATCTGGGACCGATTATCAACGACAACAAGCTGGATGAGGAGACCGGCAAGCTGACGGGGCTCAATAACGAAGACCCGATGGCGGCTCACTGGACTGCTTTGCAGCCATGCACACTGGCGCGTGCTGTCATGTCCATAGACAAAGCGGAAAACTGGGATGAGTTCCGTAATGCACTTCGATACTGGGATGTACCTTCGCAGAACTTTGTTTATGCCGATATAGAGGGAAATATAGGCTATCAAATGCCTGGTCGTATCCCTATTCGCGTGGAAAACCACAGCGGCTTGGTGCCGGTACCCGGCTGGACGGATGAGTTCGAATGGCAGGGCTTCATTCCCTTCGACAAGCTTCCCAGCATACTGAATCCGGAACGGGGCTATATTGTCACAGCCAACCAGCAGGTGGTTCCACCCGAGTACTATGACTGGCTGGCGCAGGAGCTGGGCGAAGGGAGGAATTACGTATTCAGCCTTGAATGTGATTACGGCTACCGCGCTCAACGCATTACGGACATGCTGAAGGAAACCCCGAAACATACTATTGAGAGCTTTCAGCGCATACACGGAGATAACAAATCGCTCAGTGCTGAGGAGTTGATGCCTTACCTCGCCAGCCTTTACCTCGATGATGCTGAGCTTGCTGATGCGCGCAACTGGCTGCTGGAGTGGGACTTCTACTTCGATAGGGACAGCTCTCGCGCTGTGCTTTATGCCGAGTTCTGGGCGAGGCTGATGGACAACCTGTTTAACGACCAGATATTTCACGAGGAGCTGGACGAGGACGTTAAAGCCTATGGCACCGACGCCGAAATGCGGGCTGTCTATCTGCTGATGGAAGACCCCCGGAATGCCTGGTGGGACGACATCAGGACAACAGATGTGGTAGAGACGCGCGACGATGTATTGCTCAAATCGCTGCAAGAGGGCTATGCCAGTGCCAGAGCCGACCTTGGTAAAGACAGGGAAAAGTGGAAATGGGGTGATTTGCACAAAGCGACTTTTGTCAGCATGCCGCTGGGCGAGAGCGGCGTGTGGTTCATTGAGAGGATGGTCAATCGCGGCGCGTTTGCCGTCGGTGGGAGTATGGCGACGGTGAATAATACAGCGTGGCTGGTGAATTACAAAGACAAAGGGTTGTTTGACGTTATTTTCCTGCCGTCGATGCGCATGGTCTGCGACCTCTCCGACTTCACGCGGAGCGTAAGCATGCACACTACGGGGCAGAGCGGTCACCCTTACAGTCCGCATTATGCCGACATGATAGACCCGTGGCGCAATATAGAATATCACTCCATGCTGTGGACGCGGCAGCAGGTTGATGTGTCTCACGTTGACCTCATTGTCCTGAATCCCGCGCATGGTTCTTGACAAATCGGTGTCGATTTGCAAAAATTTGCTACCCGCATGAAGACGCTGCTGATAAATCCGCCGTACCCTTTATCGGAAGTTCCCATCATTCCTATGGGGATTGCCTATATAGCCGGCGTGCTGGAGCAGAATGGCTACGAGGTTCAAGTGCTCGATCTCCTGGTGTCCAGGGAGTCGAAAGACAAGATAAAGCGCAAGCTTGAAGAATTTCAGCCCGATTTCGTGGGCACAACCTGCGTCACTGTAAACTACCACATTGCCTCTGACATTCTCAAATACTGCAAACAGGTTGACAAGGATGTAGTTACCATTATCGGCGGACCCCATGTGAGCTTCACCGCTGCAGAAACGCTCTGCGAAGCGCCCTGGATAGACATCGTGGCTGTAGGCGAGGGCGAGTTCACCATGCTCGACCTGGTGAAAGGCAAGAAATTCGAGCATACCCCGGGCATCGCCTTCAGAGCCAATGGAACTATCGAGCAAACTGTGCAGCGTCCTTTAATTCAGAACCTGGATGAACTGCCGCTGCCGGCGAGGCACCTCTTCCCGCTGTCCCGTTACCACGCTCTCGACGCCGCCTGCAGCCTGATGGCGGGCAGGGGCTGTCCGTTTAGCTGCATCTTCTGTGTCGGCTCCAGGATGGGCGGCAGGAGGATGAGATACCGCGACCCCAGACTGGTCGTGGACGAAATCGAGCACTGCCTGGGCTATGGCTTCACCGAGATGCATATCGAAAACGACCTGCTCACGCTCAACCAGAAACATCTTTACGCGTTCTGCGATGAGATAATGTCTAGGGGGCTGAGATTCACCTGGAGCGCCTTTGCGCGGGTTGACACCGTCAATCCCGAGATGTTGAAAAAGATGAAAGAGGCAGGCTGCACGGCGCTTCTCTACGGCGTCGAGAGCGGGGTGCAGGAGATTCTGGACAAAATCAAGAAGAAGATTACATTGGAGCAGGCTCGTAAAGCCGTCAAGATGGCGAACGAAGTCGGTATCGATGTCCAGGCTACCTTCATCCTCGGTCTGCCCGGCGAGACCAAGGAGACCCTGAACCGGACCGTGAAATTTGCCCAAGAACTCGATGCCTTCTACGGTTTGCATGTGCTGGCGCCTTTCCCCGGCACCGAAGTGCGCGATAAAGCGAAGGAATACGGTCTGGAGATACTGACCAGCGACTGGACTAAGTACGATGCCAACAGGCCGGTGACCCGGACGGAGGGCTGCAGCCCCGAGGACATAATCTCGCTGCTGTACAGATACTATATGGGGCTGAGGCTCACGCATGACGACCTGACGGGCGTCAACACGGGGCAGGCTGAGATAGAAAAAGAGAAAAGAAAGCCTCCTCTGGCGTGGGCACTGCTCAAGAATGACGTGATAGAAAGCATCTGCCCGATAAAGCTGGATAAAGGGCCTCTGGAAGACCTGGCAGCCAAAATAGCGCAGCTTGTAGCATATCCGCAGCAGCAAATCCTCAGCAGTGCCGGAAGCTGGGTTGATAAAGGTATACTCAAATACACCCTCAAAGACAGCCACACCGCCTGGCGGTGGGGATAACAGGCTTGTCTACTTACTCAGCCAGCTTGCTTACATTGCAATGTGCTCGTTTGCGTAGTTGACAGGATTTCTCTGCCGTATATACTGAGCACTGGTCTTCATCTAGTCCTCGAGTAAGAAAGGTTTCCCGACGTGAACGATGAGCACTATATGAAGCTGGCTTTGAGCCTGGCGCGAAAAGGGTTGGGGAAGACCAGCCCCAATCCTATGGTGGGCGCGGTTATCGTTAAAAGGGGCAAAATAATCGGCAAAGGCTATCACCATCGCTTCGGGGGCCCTCATGCTGAAATCGAGGCTATTAAGGACTGTAAAGGCAGCATAGACGGCGCTACACTTTATGTTACCCTCGAGCCGTGCTGCCACACGGGCAAGAAGACCCCGCCCTGCCTGGATGCCCTGCTCAAATACGACCTGAAGCGTGTGGTCATCGGCACGCTCGACCCCAATCCGCAGGTGAGCGGCAGAAGCATCCAGAAATTGCAGGAAAAAGGTGTTCAGACTCAAGTCGGCGTGCTTGAGGAGGAGTGCTGGAAGCTCAACGAGACCTATTTCAAATTTATTCAGACGGGGATGCCTTTAGTCACGCTGAAGTTCGCCCAGACGCTGGACGGGCGCATCGCCACGCTGACGGGCGATTCGAAATGGATAAGCTCGGAGAGGTCTCTGGAATGGGCGCATAAGCTCCGCAGCGAGCACGACGCTGTGATGGTCGGCGTGGGGACGGTGCTCAAGGACGACCCGCAACTGACAGTGCGACTGAACAGGGGACGAAACCCGGTTCGAGTGGTCGCGGACAGCAGGCTAAGGACGCCGCTGGGCGCTAAAATCCTCAAAGAGCAGAATCTCGCGCAAACAATCATCGCGACTACCAGGCGCGCCGATTTGGAAAAGATAGCAGCTTTCAAGGCGCTCGGTGTTGATGTGCTGGTTCTTCCCGAAGACAGAGAGGGCGAAGTCAATCTGAAGGAATTGCTCAAGAGGCTGGGGCAGCGCAATATCTCATCGGTTCTGGTCGAAGGCGGTGCGACGACCATCACGTCGTTCATCCGGCAGGGGCTGGCAGACAGGCTGGTGGTGATTATCGCGCCGAAGATTCTGGGCAAGGGGCTTGAAGCGGTAGACGACCTGGGCATACGGGAGATCAGCCGTTCGTTAAAGCTATCTTTCGATAAGGTTTACAGGAAAGGCGAAGACCTGATTATCGAGGCGAAGGTGTAGGATTTTGGCATTCAGCTATCAGCGTTCAGCAGTCAGCAAATTGGAAATCGGACAACTGATAGCTGACTGCTGTTGTTTAGGATTTAGAGTTTCGAATTTAAATAACGGGGTGAACTATGGCGAAACGGGAGCAGGCTCTTTCGGGAATGACGGTGCTCGACCTAACGCACCACATCGCCGGCCCTTACTGCACCAAAACGCTGGCTGACTACGGAGCCGAGGTGATAAAAATCGAGAGACCCGGCTCGGGAGACCCCACGCGGTCGATGGGACCCTTCCCCAAGGATGAACCTCATCCTGAGAAAAGCGGGCTTTTCTTGTATCTCAACACCAACAAGAAAAGCATCACCCTCAATCTGAAAAGCGCCACCGGCGCAGGCATTTTCAAAAGCATGGTCGAAAAAGCAGATGCCGTGGTCGAGAACTTCAGCCCGCGCGTGATGCCCGGGCTCGGTCTGGACTATAAAACTCTCAAAGGGATAAACCCTGATTTGGTGATGACCTCAATCTCCAGCTTCGGGCAGACCGGCCCGTATCGCGATTTCAAAGCTACAGACCTCAATATCTGGGGCTTGAGCGGCATACAGTACGAGTTGGGCGAGCCGGACCGCCCTCCGCTGCGCATAGGCAACAATGTCTCGGAGTATGTTGCAGGGCTTTACGGCGCCCTTTCCACACTGTCGGCGCTCTATTATCGTGACGGGAACGGTGCGGGGCAGCATGTGGACATCTCGATATTCGAGGCTTTTCATACCATGCAGCCGTCAATGACGGTGGTCTTTTCCTATGCCGGTTTCATCAGACAGAGGGCAGGCATCCGCTTCCCCTGGGGCATCTTGCCCTGCAAGGATGGATATATCGGATTCTATCTGCCCACGCAGGTTCACTGGGAGTCGCTCTGCGCTCTGATGCAGATGCCCGAGTTGAGGGAGAAGCCGGAGTACGAGACGCCGATGCTGCGCGAGGAACGCCGCGAGGAGATAAAGGCTATCATCGTGGACTGGCTCAAGGACAAGCTAATGGACGATGTTTTCCATGCCGCGCAGGAACTGAGGCTGCCCCTGACCATTGTGCCCAACCCCGAGCAGTTGACGACTACGGAGCAGCATAAGTCGAGGAAATATTTCACCAAAGTAAGCCATCCCGCTGCAGGCAGGCAGACCTATCCGGGAGCACCCTTCAAGATGGACGGGACGCCGTGGCAGGCGGGACGCGCCCCGCTGCTCGGCGAGCACAACGAAGAGATTTACTGCCAGCGCCTCGGTTATAGCGTAGACGACCTGATTCGGCTGAGAGAAGAGGGGGTTATTTAATTGCAAATTGCAAAGTGAAAAATGTTTGGGATTTGGAGCTTGTAGCTTGTAATTTCTCTTAGGGGGTTGACATGTCGGAATTACCGTTGAAAGGCGTGAGAATAATTGATGCCTGTATTTACTGGGCAGGGCCTATGGCTACCATGCTGCTGGCTGATCTGGGCGCTGAGGTTATTAAAGTTGAGTCCATTCAGCGCCTCGACCATCTAAGGCTGCTCGGCGGCTGGCCCACCCCTGACGGATACGAATGGTCCGCCGTGTTCAACGGCGCCAACAGAAATAAATACGGCATCACTCTGAACATGAACAGCCCCAAAGGAAGGGACATTTTCAAACAACTGGTGAAGCTGGGCGACATCGTTACCGAGAACTTCAGCCCCCGCGTCATGGAGAACTGGGGGCTGTCCTATAAAGAGTTGAAGAAAATCAATCCCCGCATCATCATGCTCTCCATGCCCGGCTTCGGCACTACGGGTCCCTGGCGGAACTATGTTACCTTCGGTCCCAATGTGGAGATGGTATCAGGCATGCCCATAGTCAGCGGCTATCCCGACGGCACGCCCATGATGACCGGATACGTTGCAGACCCCGCCGCAGGCTTGATGGGAGCGGTCGCTGTCATGACCGCTTTGCGGTACCGGCAGCGCACCGGCAAAGGGCAGCGCATCGACCTCTCTCAGATTGAAGCCTTCACCGGCTTTATGGGGGCTCCCATCATGGACTACTCCATGAACAAGCGGATACAGAAACGCATGGGCAACCGCCATTCGTCTCTGGCTCCGCAGGGCACATATCGCTGCAAGGGCAACGATGAGTGGGTAGACATCGCCGTATCCTCCGATGAGGAGTGGCAGGGGTTCTGCGAAGCTATGGGCAATCCTCCCTGGACTCAATGGCACAGGTTCGCCGATGCCTTGAGCCGCTATGAGAATCACGATGAGATGGACAAACTAATCGAGGAATGGACCTCGCAGCGCGATAAGCGCGAAGTGATGCAGATTCTACAGGAAGCCGGTGTGGCTGCTGCGCCGGTACTTAACTACGGCGAGGTATTGAGCGACCCGCAGATGGTGGAGAGGGGATTTTTCGAGACGGTCACCAGGCCGGTGACGGGAACGCACCCCTATCCCGGCACTCCCATGAAGTTCACCGAGACCCCGCTCGGCATCCGCAAGGCAGCGCCCACTCTGGGCGAGGATAACGAGTACATCCTGACCAGGCTGCTGAAGATGTCGAAACAGGAGATAGAGCAGCTTGCTGCGGAGGAGATAATCGGCACCAAACCGCAGGGCTGGGCTTTCGCCATGGATGCCGATGAAGCGATATCGAGAATCAAAGACATCCACACCAAAGCCGAAGACTCCAGCAAAAGCGGGTAGGCTTCAGCTTCTGTCGTACTGCGTCTTGGTCTCCTTGAGACTAAAGTCATTTACCGCGTTTTGCCTCTCGGTATAAAATTATTCTAATAAAACTACCGGTGTGATTTTGTCTTTCGTAAGGAGGCAGCATGGATGTTAGGATTTATACCACACCGACCTGAGGCTACTGCCATCAGGCTAAGAGGTTTCTTGGCGAGCGCGGTGTCAGGTTCATAGAATACGATGTGTCCCGGGACAGGGCGGCAGCGAAGGACATGGTGCGCCTTACCGGTCACATGGGCGTGCCTGTGATTGTAATCGACGGTCAGGCAGTCGTAGGATTCGACCGTCCCCGTCTGGAGCAACTGCTCGCCAGCGGCGGCGGTCAACGACCTCGCTTCGGATTGAGAGTGGCTGATGCAGGTAGAATGGCGCAGAAAGCAGGCGGTGTGCCGGTATTCGGGGCGCTCGTAGGCTCCGTGGCGCCTTCCTCTCCGGGTGAGAGGGCTGGTTTGCGGAACGGCGATATAATCATTGAGATTAACCTCAAGCCGGTACGCAGCGCTGACGACCTTGAACAGGCTCTGGCAGGTCTAACCCGCGGCAGCCGCGTTACCATCGTGTTCCTGCGCGGCGGAGAGAAATTGAGGTCGGAGATAGAGATATAGGCTGCACGGGCAGCAAAATAGACTTTTCACCGTTCGCCCTGAGCTTGTCGAAGGGTGAACGGGATTATCTCTACATTACGCTAAATTATATTTTCCCCTAAGCATCCTCATAGTTGCCTGATTGCATTGTCCTACATATCTCATTAGAATATCTCAGGAATGTTGTAGGCGACATGATGGCTAATCATCATTTGCGTTTAAGAGGCACGGCAGTCGTAATTCGAGGTGGGAAAGTCCTCTTGGTCAGGGACAGGGGCAGGCATCGTTTCTCACTGCCCGGTGGAGGAATTAAGGGCAACGAACCTGCTGCAAGTGCTGCTGGCAGAGAGTTGTTCGAGGAATTGGGATTAAGTCCTGTTAAGATTACGAGGATGCACGATTGTGATTTTAAAGGTTCAGCCAGCTATCATAAAGTCTGCTTGATTGAAACACGTGGAGAACCATGCCTCAGAGGACATGAACTCGACAAATTCGTGTGGTGGGATATGAAAAGAGAAATACCCGTTTTTTCTCATGTCAAGGTCATCTTAAGTAAAATGAGGTTGCTTGAGTCATGAACCACACAGTCTTTATCAGTCACTCGGTTAAGGAAAAGGATCAGGAAGCGGCAAATCGCATTTATGATTATTTGGAGCATAACGGAATTAAATGCTTCATGGACAAACGTGACTTGGTGCCGGGTAAATCATTTCCTGAGCAATTGACTGAAGCAATTGAAAAGGGTCGTGTTCTTGTCCTTGTATTCTCTGTCAATTCAGATGTTTCTGACGCTGTACAAAATGAGGTCGGTATAGCGAGAAATAATAGAATACCAATAATTCCCGTGAGGATAGAGGATGCAATGCCCAGAAAACTTGCTTTGTTCATAACTACGTATCAATGGCTGGATGCATTCCCGCCTCCTGTTGAAAGTCATCTTCCAAGACTTGTAGATGCGATTAAGAAGCATATTGGCGAGCAAAAGGGAGAAATTGGTTCTCTCGAGTCTCAATTATCCGGCATGAAGGCTACGCAGCCACCTTCGACCACAAGACCGGTTAAATCAGGGAGCCAGTTTACTGACCACATGTGGCACGATATACCATACAACGAGCTAAAGGATTGGGTCAAAAAACAGAAATACAAGCTCGAAAAAGGTGAGGAAATAGTAGGCAAAGTATTTCGATACCGACTAAATTGGAATACCCATCAATACCAAATACGATTAAGAAATCAACACAAGAGTGCAAGATACAGAAAATAATCAGCAACAGCCTCAACGGCCTGTGTTCCAGTCAAATTGAGTGTTGTGTTAAGGTTGAGGTATTAGGAACGATATGGCTGGATATTTGATTGAATATAGGTTTCATGGTTATGCCAAGACATATTCCAGGAACCTGATGTATGATGTGGCCAAGAAATTCAGAACCAGAGGGGTTATAGGCCGAGGGAGAGCAGTGCCACACATGACTCTGTACGGTCCTTTTTCCACTAAGAACGAAAGGAGAATGACATCTGAAATAGTGCAGGCATGCCGGGATTACAGTCTGGTACCTTTCAGGGTAGAAGGATTCGGGCATTTCGGCAAGGAAGTTATCTACATGAGAATCCGACCTTCGAAAGAATTGGAGGATTTGAGGAGGGATATCTCTGAAAGGCTGCTCAAATTAACGAATACAAGAAGCGAGTTTGATTCGAAGTTCAATTTGTCCTTTCATGCTACTATTGCCTTCAGAGACATAGAACGAAAATTCGGTAAAATCTGGAGTTATATTGATCAGAAACCTGGACTAAATATCAAGCAGCATCTTTTGAGAGTAACAGTGTTAAGGGGCCATAGGATTTTATATGAGTATGATTTGTTACAGCAAAGACTGCTAATGCGGCGGGAAGCGCTGAGCAAACGCTCTTGGGGAAAGACACTCGAGCTTCTAAAACAGAAAACGACCAACTACGAACAGGACGTTGAGGAGTACGAGATCGCTTCCGAAAACATAGCTAAGCGACTAAGGTGGCAGCTAAATGTTATCAAATTACGAATCAGCAAATATCTTAAAAGGGCGCATTTGTGGATATCGTAGGGTGGGTGAAATTAAATGTAACCCACCCATCCTACTTTTTCATATGGGAGGGGAGAATGCCAAAGTGGGAAAAGTCATTGACCATCGGCATCTTGTTCTTTATTTTTTCACTGACTCTTTTTGGCGTTTCTCAACCTAGTTGGATGATAAAGGTGGCGGCGGTGAGTTTTTTTGTAATTTCAATGTTATTCTTAGTCAAAATTCTATGGGATGTGGCTAAAGATGTGGTTAGAGTTCTTAGTCGGAAATCTGTTGTCGCTGCCGCCCAAACAAGCAGTGTTAGGGAGACTATAGGTGTCGGCGCATATGTCTGGAAAGTATTGTGGCCTCTGATGATACTTGCTTTTCTCACAGGATATGCATTATCTCTTGGAAATGGAACGGCGCAAATGGAATGGAAGACGTTTGAAAATTCAGTTGAAGTGGTAGGAATTATATGGTTTTTTGTCGTTTGCTCAGCGCTGTGGGCAGCACCAATGCAACAGAAACTGAAACCTGTGGGAAACGTAATGATTGCTGCCATTTCGCTCGGTTTGATGATTTACGGCATAGTATGCGCTTGTATAGCATCTGATCATCAAGGTTTCTTGAATGGCACATTCGTTGCGCTATTAGGATTCATTATCCCTATAGCTTTTCTAGCGAAACATACATTAGCGCGCTACGCGCCATTTTGAGTACACTACCTAAGACTGCGCTGGTCAAAGCGGGTGACGGAGCACCCGCGCTATACAGATGGCTGACTGCTCCCCCACTCAACCCTCTCTTTTCTTATTTCCCGACGTAATGTATTATTAAGAACCAGCTGGCGGCAAAATCGGAGGTAAGTAATGCAGATGTATAAAACTGCGCTTGTCCCGTTGGATGGCTCTGAGCTGGCTGAGGTGGTGTTCAACTATGCCAGGGAGCTTGCCGGAAGGCTGGGCATTGATTTAATCCTGCTGCATGTTTATAGCCCCGAAGAAGCCGCGTCTGAGCCTATGCGTCGCACCTATCTGGAGCGTGTGGCGGAGATTATCAGACGCACTTCGGAGGAGGCGCGGGAGAAGGCGGGTATTAGATATGGGGACAAGCCGGTGAAGGTAACAGTTCATGTGTCCCCCGGCTACCCTCCCGACGAGATTCTTAAGTACGCCGACGCCAACGATGTCGATTTGATTCTGATGGCTACTCACGGGCGCACCGGCGTTAAACGCTGGACTATGGGCAGCGTCGCCGACAAGGTGTTGCGCGCCTCGAAGGTGCCCGTGTGGCTGGTAAGAGCGGAGGTCCCCGAGGAGATTGTCCACGATAAATGGCCCACGCGAAAACTGCTGGCACTGCTGGACGGCTCCGAGGTTGCGGAGGCTGTTCTGCCCCATGTAGAGGCGGTGGCGAAGCAGCGCGGCGCCGAGCAGGTGGAGGTTATTCTGCTGACAGTCAGCGAGGCTGCATTACTGCCTTCTTATTACCCTGCCACTATCCCGTTGAACTGGGAGGACCATGTGGAGCGGACCCGCCGCTCCGATGAAGAGTACCTGGTTAAAGTCGAGAAACGGCTGAAGGAAGCCGGACTCAATGTGCGCCATGAGGTGATAGCGGGCAGGGCAGCCGATGTCATCGTTGACTATGTTAATAGGAACTCGATAAATCTCATCGTGATGTCAACCCACGGGCGCTCTGGGATAAGCCGCTGGGTGTTCGGCAGCGTCGCTGAGAAGCTGCTGGTTGGCGTGACCAGCCCGATACTGCTGATAAGACCGCGCTAGGCTAAAATGGGATGCCTCTATTTTAGAGAGACCAGGCCAGGTCGATGCTGGAGTAGATGAACCAGGCTCCGAATCCGGCAAGCACAGCGGCGCAGATGCCGAATACTACGCCGGACACCTTAGGCGTCCATAGCCTCTTCGATTTGAACACCGCCCATGAGATGAGGAAAAGCCACGCCAGGTCGCAGAGCCAGTGCGTTGCCCCGAAGGCGAGGACGCCGGTTTTGCCGAAGTCGCTGGCATTCACCAGCAACGCAGCCCCCACCGTTGCCCACCACACGAAGAAATACGGGTTGGCTGCCGTGGTCGCCAGACCTGCCACCACCGAGCCGTGCGGCGTATCCTTCTCTACGTTCAGCGATGCATGTCTGTTCCTGAACATGCTGAACCCCATCCAAAGCAGCATAGCCCCGCCTGCTAAACCAAAACCTATCTTGACCTCGGGCTGGGTC
>VGNW01000017.1 GCA_016865955.1 Chloroflexota bacterium
AACTTTCTGGATTAAAGAAAGAGGCTTGAAATATAAGATGTCGAACATCCAGGCCGCAATCGGTCTGGGACAGCTTGAGCGTGTCGATGAACTAATAGAGGCGAAGCGGCGCATCTTCACATGGTACCAGGAAGAACTGAAGGACGTGCCCGGAATCGAACTTTTCGTCGAGCGTAGCTGGGCCCGGAGCATCTGCTGGATGTGCAGCATTTTGCTTGACGAAAAGGGAAACATAACCCGCGATGCGATGCGGGAAGAATTACGCAAACGAGGTGTTGACACACGGCCCGTTTTTCCTGCAATCAGCCAGTATCCCATCTGGCCGAAGGCCCAGAAAGCTTGCCCTGTTGCTCACAGGGTAGGGTCGCAAGCTATCAACCTGCCCACCGGCGTCTGTCTGAAGCGAGAGCAAGTCCAATACATTTGCCATTGCATTAAAGAAATCCTCAGCGAGGCGCACTAGATGAAAGAGTTGTCCAAAGCTTCATACCGTTTATTAGGCCAGCCTATGTTTAAACTCCTGGCCAGAGTGCAGGAATTGGAGCGGCAGGGCAAAGACATAGTGCATTTTGAGATAGGCGACCCGGATTTCGCAACCCCGAACAATATCATCAATGCAGCCTGCACGGCACTGCGCAATAACGAGACGCATTACACCAGCTCTATGGGGCTACACGATTTTCATGTCGCTGTCTGCGATACCACGGAGATTTCCCGGGGATTTCGACCCGATATTGAGCAGGTATTGGTCACGCCCGGGGCTAATATAATCATCTACTACGCCGTCCGCTGCTTGGTAGACCCCGGGTACGACGTTATTTTGCCCGACCCGTACTTCCCTACATACCGCTCGGTCATTGAGTTCTGCAGTGTCAATCCTATCTATGTGCCGCTTCGTGAGAAAAACGCATTTAGAATGAACCCGGACGACGTCCGTGACAGGATTACCGACAAGACCAGGCTCATAATCATCAACTCGCCGCATAACCCGTGCGGGTCTGTCATGACCCAGGAGGAGCTGGATGCGGTCTACGATATTGCCCGAGAACATGACGTCTACCTGCTATCCGACGAGGTTTACTCACGGATGATTTACGGCCCGAGTCGCTCGTTTTACTCTCCAGCAAAGCGTGACAGATGCCAGGAGCGCACAATTGTAGCCAACGGATTCAGCAAAGCCTTCGCCATGACCGGATGGCGACTGGGCTGTGTTATCGGTCCCGTTGACGTAATAGAAAAAATGGGGCTTCTGCTGCAGACGACTTCCTCCTGTGTCTCACCTTTCATTCAGCGGGCAGGGATTGAGGCCATCAAAGGTGACCAGAGTGAGATAAGAAATATGATTCGAGAGTACGAGTCTCGACGCGATTTGCTCGTTGAGGGACTTAATGGGATTCCCGGCATCACATGTCTCAAGCCGGGCGGTGCTTTCTATGTCTTCTCCAATATTCAAGGCACCAACATGGACGATGAAACATTTTCGAGGGTTATGCTGGAGGATGCCGGGGTTGCGCTCCTGCCTGGCTCGAATTTCGGCGAAGCTGGCGCTGGCTATGTCCGGCTTTGTTACGCTACCAACAAAACCAATATAGCCAGAGGCATTGAGCGTATGAAAAGATGCCTGAAAAAAATGGGGGTCTGATGCGGGTCGCAGATTACATCGCCGAATATATATACCAGCATGGCGTCCGCCACGTATTCATGGTAGCTGGCGGGGGCATGATGTTTCTCTCGGATGGCATTGCTGTACATCCTCATCTTAAAGCGGTCTGCACTCATCATGAACAAGCTGCCGCAATGGCTGCCGTATCTTATGCCAAGTATAACCAGAACCTGGGAGCCTGTTATGTGACGACCGGATGCGGCGGGACGAACGCAATCACCGGGCTGCTGAACGGGTGGCAGGATAACATCCCGTGCTTGTTTGTCTCAGGCCAGTCCAAGCGCAAGGAAACAGTGCGGAACTCCGGATTGAAGCTCCGGCAGTTCGGTGTTCAGGAGACAGACATCGTCGCTATAGTGGAACCGCTGACCAAATACGCGGTCATGGTAAACAAGCCCGAGGCCATCGGCTACCATCTGGATAAGGCGATTTGGCTGGCGCGGCACGGGCGACCCGGTCCGGTATGGCTCGATATACCGCTCGACGTGCAAAGCGCAAGCATTGATGCGGATAACCTTCTTCGTTTCCGTCCCGAAGACTATATCGAAGAGGACTCATCTGTGCCTACAAGCGACGAGGTGGTCTACGTGGCTCGCCTCATCGAACAGGCTAAGCGGCCTATAATCATCGCAGGTCAAGGTGTGCGCCTGGGCAAGGCTATTCCAGCTTTCAAGGCTTTCATCGAGAAGTTTCAGATCCCTTACGTGGTTTCCAAACTGGGGGTCGACCTCCTGCCCAGCGCCCATCCCCTTTTCATAGGACGCATCGGCAACAAGGGGGACAGGCCCGGTAATCTCGCTGTACAGAATTCGGATTTGGTCGTTTCCATTGGCTGCCGCCTGAGCGTGAGCAGCACAGGCCACGAATACGACAAGTTTGCCAGAGAGGCGAAAATTGTGGTGGTGGACATCGACCCGGTAGAGCATAGGAAAAACACTGTCCGTATCGACCGTTTCATCCATGCTGACGCGAAGCTGTTTTTGGGGAAAATAGTAACCCTGACTCCACCGCCTGAAAAGACAGCGTGGCTGAAGAAATGTCGTCACTGGAAGAAGAAGTACCCCATATGCCTACCTGAATACGCTGATGATTCCAAAGGGCTTAACCTTTACTACTTCGTTGATTGCCTCTCCAAAGCTCTGAAAAAAGACTCGGTTGTTGTCTCGGATGCAGGCTCGGCTTTCTACGTAACCACGCAGGCAATTCAACTTAAAGAAGGACAGCGGCTTGTTACTTCAGGCGGACAGGCAGAAATGGGGTACACTCTTCCTGCCACAATCGGCGTTTGCTACGCAAAAAATAAAGGCGAGGTAATAGGCATTACGGGCGATGGCTCGTTTCAATTGAATATCCAGGAGCTGCAGACTATTGTCCATAACGATCTGCCAATCAAAATTTTCGTCTGGAACAACAATGGCTATCTATCCATCCGCGCTACCCAGCGCAAATTTTTTGAAGGGCGTTTCATTGGAACCGACAGCACATCCGGTGTTTCCTTTCCTGTCATCGAAAAAATCGCGGCTGCATATGGCATAAAATATTTCCTCCTTGCTCATAGCCATGATCTTATAGCGGGCATAAGAGAAGTCCTTAACTATCCTAAAGCTGTCTTGTGCGAAGTTATTTGCATTCGGGACCAGGAAATAGTACCGACAGTCTCTTCCGCACAAAAAGAGAACGGTGCCATTATTTCGAAGCCACTGGAGGATATGTACCCGTTTCTGGACCGTGAGGAATTTTATAAAGAGATGATTGTCAAGCCCCTGGAAGAATAATACAATACGATGCAATACACGCCCCCTTCTTGAGATAACAGAGACCCTATCATGATAGTAAATCCTTACATTGACTGAGTTGGGAGTGACGAAGTAACTATGCCCTTATTCTCGATACTTATACCGACGAGAAATCGCGCCGACTTGCTTAGATATGCGATTCAATCCGTTCTTCAGCAAGATTGCGATGATTATGAGCTTGTCGTCTCCGATAACGATTCCTCGGACGATACGCGCAGAACAGTGCTGCAGTTCAATAGTCCCAAGATTCGCTATATTAACACCGGGAAACATCTAATGGTCCATGATAGTTATAATTTCGCTTTTGCTCAGGCGACAGGCGATTACATTCTTCTATTAGGTGACGATGACTATTTAGTGCCCGGCGTTCTGCGACTGGTGAAGAAAGTCATCCAGGAGACGTCAGCGCCAATGGTATCCTGGGGTTATATTACATACAATGATGCTACCTACAGCGATGAGGGTTCTCAAAACACCATACAGACCAGAAAGTTTACGAATAGCATTCTGAAGGTGAACACAAGGGATGTGCTCAAGGCATACTTCGGTTTTCGCAATACTGACCCTCGACAACCATATCCCCCTTTTCCCTCGGCCGTCTTTATATCGCGACATATCGCAGATGAAATCAGCAATAAATATGGGGTATTTTACGCTTCTCCTCTTGCAGATATTACGGCAATACCAAGGTCATCAGCATATACTGATTTCCTGTTTATCATTGACAAACCTCTGGTCGTTTTAGGGCGAGGCTCGCGGTCCGGTGTGCACAGGTTTGTCTACAGTCTTAATGATGCCTGGAATGAAATTGCGTCCGAGCTTTCGTTCGTACTATTTAAGGGCAAGTATCTTATAAATTTGTACACGGAAGCACTGCTCAAGGTTAAGCACGGCGACCCCGAAAGGTTCAAGGACTACGATATAAACATGGAGCAATACTGCATTATGTATTACCAATGGATGATAGGTGCCTCAGGAGCCGGGTATGATATCAGCGCCGATTTGAAAGAGTTTCATGAGAAATTATCCACTTTGCCCCCCGGTATTCAAACGAAGGTTCGTGAATACATTCGACGGCGTGAATACAGAATGCAGGATGGGTGGTTACTGAAATTTGCACGCAGGTCACCGCTGTATAACATTGCTGCCGCTCGAATATTGATGAATAGACTTTATGCTCGGTACCTGAAAATTAGATACGGTGGCAGCCTTAGTAAATCTAGATATGAAAATAACATCGGTACTTGGGATATCGTGAGTGGTAACAAAGTTGGTGTCCACGATATCGCCAGTTGTGCCAGCCACATCGTTGAAATTGCCCGTGCATTAAAACAACCTGTAGATGCATGGGACTATCAGAAAGAGCCGATATGGTGAGATTGACCTCTTCTCTCAGAGTCTTGGTCAACTCGCGCCATCACGTAGACCTGAAAATATAGCAAAGGGCAGACCGTATGGAAAAGCCCAATAGAAACAGCCCTATCGCCGGAGTACGGCTCAAGGCAGAGAAAAAGAATGGAAAGCCTAATGGGCCACTTAATCTCCCACCAGATTACCGCAGTTCATGTCTGTCTTGTAAAGCGTTTCGATAATATGGAAGATATATTGAAATGGCTTAAGAGACACAGCAACTATGACATTTATTCATTCGATGTTTTCGATACATTGCTGCGGAGAAGAATAGACCCGCCGGAAGTAGTCAAGCAACTTGTGGCAGAGCACATGTCCGAGCTTCTGGCCAGGTCGGAAACCCGCATTAGTCCCCAGGAGATAGCGACGCAGAGACGTAGAGTTGAGGAAGCTCTGTGGAAAGAAGCTCAAGCTGAAGGCAAAGATGCTGATTATCATCTCGACGATGTTGTTGCGGGAACACTCAGGTCAAGCAAAGTTGACCATGTGCTCAGCAGAGAGCATATGGTCGATTATGAAATAGGTCTGGAGAAAAAAGCTACCCAGCTTATGCCAGGGGCCCCCGAAGTGCTCGGCTATCTCAAATCAACAGGCAAGCGCGTTATATGTATTTCAGACTCATACCTATCGGTTGAGCAAATGTCGGCGATACTGGAACACCACGGTCTGCGGAAATACATAGATAAGCTTTTTGTCTCGTCTGATATAGGGAAAAGGAAATCTACAGGCAGGTTGTTTCGGCATATCATCGAAAAAGAAGGCAAAAATATTGTCCATATCGGTGACAACTACGACTCCGACTATATCGTGCCCGGGAAGCTGGGCATGAAGGCTCTGTGGTTCCACAGCGGAAGCGAACAGCTCAGAAAGAAGGAGCTTAGAGAGCTGTTCAACAGTGAAAACAAGATGGACTATGTGAACACGATAATAAGGAGCCCTGCCAGGTATAAAAGCGGGCTGCAGCGTGTAGGCTACGAGGTTCTCGGCCCTGCATTGACTGTGTTCGTACACAACGTGGCTGAGCAAGCCAGGAAAGATAACATAGAGGCGCTGTTCTTCGTTGCCAGGGATGGCTACGCTATGAAGAAAATATATGAGACTCTGCAGCGCACGATTTACGCGGAATCCGGCCTGCTGCCGGGGAAATATATGTGTTTGGGCAGATTGCCTGTGAGATTAGCCTCGCTGCATGAGCTGAATTACGCGCAGATAATGGACGCTTATGCCTATATAGCGAGATTCCCAGAGAGAGGTGTGAACCTAAAAGATATTCTGGGCAGCTATGGGTTGAAGCCCGACCGTTTCAGCGACATAGCCAGACAGTATGGTCTGGATTTGAACGAACCTATCACTAATCCAGCCCGGGACGAAAGATTGCCTAAACTCGTGGAGAGCAATGAATTGAAGGGGATCGTCAGGAGAGAAAGCGCTCAAGCCAGAGACCTACTGCGAGATTATCTTGCCGGCATCGGGTTCATGGGGAAAAACAAAGTTGCGGTAGTAGATGCGAATGCCGAGGGCCTCACCCAATCCATCCTGGACATGATATTCTCCGATGACGCGGACTACCCAGTCGTGAGCCGCTACTATTTCAATTTGGTCACCATAAACGTAAAGGGTGGCACTGGCATCAATCCCGACTTATCACAAGTCACAGGAATAGTCAGCGACTGGCGAAGAGGCTCGGGAAACGAGCGAAAATCATCTCTGCTCCTGGGGATGCTCATTGAGCTATTCGCTCATCCCAATCACGGGGTGACTGTAGGATACAGAAATGTCGACGGCCAAATCTTGCCGGTATTCAGGAAGACGCCGCAGGAAAGTCAATATCCTTTGACATCTCAAGGGTTGCAGGGGATTTTATCTTACGCTCATGACTACGGCATGTATCACAGACTGCATAATTACGATTGTGAACAGTTGTTGGAGCATATGAAAGACAATATCAAGCGATGGGTGTTAAACCCACCTAAAAAGGACGTCGAAGCGTTAAAAGAATTGTTCCTGACAAGCGATTGGCCGATAGAAAGCAATCACCGCTTGATAGGGCAGATAAAAGGTTGGGATATAGTAACAACAACAGGCCTTCGCAGAAAGGTAAGGGACTCATGGTGGCCTGAGGCTACATTAATATCGGCACCAATACCAGTACTTAGCAAGCTATCTTACAGAATGTCCAGCTTCGTTGACCGAGGTCTCCAGCTTTTATCACATTTCACTTAAGCTTGGCCTTATTTTAACACCATCAAATGCGAGCAAAGCGTTTATGCAAACTTCGATATTGACTAAGTCTCTTGTTTCATCGACCTAGCTGCACATAAAACGCTGGAGAAGGCAATCCACGTCGATATCTTGAGGGACATTTGTGATATCCTTCTACCCAAACGATTAAGCTGAAAATTGGCATCCTTGCTGGCTGCCAGGAAAGGGAAATCCACCCACAATCCTGCTGCATGGTCTTTAGAACCATATGATACACTACCTCGAAGTCCTTTAACTTGACGATTGCTATCTCATTACTGTCTATACCCACGATGTCGTATCCCATTCGCTTCAGATAGATTACCCATTTGCCAAAGCCACAACCCCCATCTACTACTCTGCCTCCCTCAGGTATATGAGTCAGAAATGAATCCCTGGCCAGAGCTTCTAAGTCGCAGGCATCCAATTCCTGTTCAATGGTTCTGGTATTGCACATACCGTCCCAAATGTCACTTTGAGGCTTACTATCAAAATAGAATTCCTTTTGCACTCTAGCCCCCTTGCCTATCTTATTTTTCCTAAGTGAAGGCTGGCATACTTGGTTGCGAACGTCAAACACTATCATTATAATGTAGAAACATCCTGGTGGCTATCCTTGTTAAGATTTCCGTTTCTTGAGCGCTAGCCGGTCCCAACTATAATGAAGAGGCGCGAGATATCAACGCAGAGATACCCAAAATGGAGATTAAATGGGAAGTGCCAAACCTAAAGTCAGTATCATAATCCCACACTATAACCAGGTAGAATGTCTGAAAAGACTGCTGCCAAGCATTGCAAATCAGACATTCCAGAATTACGAAGTCATAATCATTGATGATTTCACGCCGGACAAGTCGGCACCAGTGTGTATCAGAAGCCTCATCAAGGACTACCCCAAGATGCGTTTGGTCGAGAACGCGGAGAATATGCGTTTCGTCAGAACTTGCAACAAAGGAATCAAGCTGGCCAAAGGAGATTATATCTGCCTTCTAAATCAAGACACAGAAGTGAAAAGTAATTTTGTGCAGAGGAACGTCGAAATAATGGATGCTGACCCTTCAGTAGGCGCTTCATCCTGCATCGTAGTGGACAAGGATGGAAAGAACTGGTTTACGGGAGGGCGCTTTGAAAGTGGATTCACTGTGAATCTGGTAGACGATTTCCAGGGTATACGCACGGTGGATTGGGTTGCCGGAACTGCTTCTTTCTATCGCAGAGAGGTCTTTGACAAGGTGGGACTTTTTGACGAAGACTTTCTCATGTACCACGAAGATGTCGAATTCGGGCTGAGAATGAAAGCAAAAACAAATTATAAATCCTGCATGTTTGCGGAGAAGTTGGTTATCCATTATGTTATGCCTAGCATACCACGGGGCGATCTATTTTACTACTTAACGAGGAATCGATTCATACTTGCAAAGAGATACGACAATAAATACATACCTAAGATATTGCTGCATGACTTGCGGCAAACAGCGAGACTGCTATACAACTCTGTAACTACATGGAACCTGACGCCCTTCTCACTCTCACTGTACATGGTTAGGGGAACTCTAGCTGGCTTAATAAGAAGGCAATAGAATGACCTCTAAAGTCTCTATTATTATCCTCAACTGGAATGGATTAGATGACACCGTAGGCTGCTTACAGTCGCTCAAGGAGATAACTTACAAAAACTACAATATTATAGTTGTAGACAACGGGTCAAAAGGTAACGATGCTGAAATTCTAAAGAGTAAGTTTGGGGAATATATTCATATCATTGAAAATGACAGGAACTATGGCTTCGCAGGAGGTTGTAACATCGGCATTCGATACGCAATGAGAAACTTTGAACCCGACTACATTCTGTTGCTGAACAACGATACTACAGTGGCGCCTGATTTCTTATCCGAGATGGTTAATGTAGCCGAGAGTGATCCTTCTTTTGGCATCGCTGGTGCAAAAATCTACTTCTATCACGAGCCAAATAAGATACAAGCTATAGGAGGCCAGATAAATTGGCGCACAGGAATGACATCCATGCTTGGCATAAATGAAATGGATGTCGGTCAATTCAACGAGATAAGAGCGGTTGACTGGGTGGTTGGCTGTGCATTGCTAATAAAACGCGAAGTTCTCCAGACTATAGGATTACTTTATGAGAGATATTTCGCATACTTCGAGGAGGTTGAATGGTGCGTTAGATGCTCTAGAGCAGGATATCTCGTAATTCATGCACCTGGAGCGAGAGTGTGGCACAAGAAGCGATTTTCTATAGACGAAATCAGTGGCTTAAATATGTACTATATGACTCGCAATAGATTTTTGTTTATGGTTAGAAACGCGACGGTACGTCAATTGTCGTTTTTCTTTGTATATTTCCTCTTCCGGCACTTGCCAACGTTCACAGCACAATCACTTTATCGTTATAGGAGTCTCAAATTACTGACGAACTTTTACAGAGGCGTATTTGCTGGAATCAGGGCAACTGCAATAATGAAATGGAGAAAACAATAAATCTACGAGGATGTAGTATGTCTCTAATAGATCCGCGCGTTACGGTCATAATACCGACCTACAATCACGCCCATATCATTAGTCGCTCTATAAGAAGTGTCCTGGAGCAGACCTATCGTGATTTTGAACTGCTTGTCGTTGACGACGCCTCAACCGATAACACGGCAGAAGTCGTGGCATCTTTCACCGAAGACAGAATCAAATATATTCGCCTTGATAGGAATTCAGGGACCCCGGCTATCCCAACAAACGAGGGAATCAAGATTGCCAGAGGCGACTACATTGCCATTCAGGATAGTGATGACGAGTGGCTGCCGAGCAAACTTGAAAAGCAGATGAACGTTTTCAAAACTACTTCACCAAATGTGGGCGTCGTTTATACTGATATGTGGAGAGTAAGTGGGAATGGTCTGAAAGAGCACCATCACCCTCCTAGGATAATACCAGAGGACGGAATTATATATAGAGAAGCTTTAGGTTACAGAGTAGAGGGCATAGGGACTCAAACGCTTTTGATTCGGAAAGAATGTTTCAAGAAGACCGGACTATTCGATGAAAGACTTCGCATGTTTATAGATACAGAATTCCTTATTCGACTGTCAAAGTATTACTATTTCCATCACCTTCCAGAACCTCTGGTGAATTATTACGATACTCCGGGTAGCCTTGTTCATCATTATGAAGCCTGGTTATCGGCCTGGAAACTAATCCTAGAAAAATTCTTTGAAGACATCAAGAAAAGCAGGAGGTTGTTGGCAAAGCACTATTTCATGATTGGGCACTATCTGTGTTCAAGAGGCGAATATAGTCATGGTAGAAGCTATCTAATGAAATCAATTTGGGTATACCCTATGAGACCAAGGTCTTTATTTCTTATATTTCTATCATTGCTTTTTCATCGTGGTTATTATGCAATATCAAACTTAATGGGAGTGCCCAAACCAGTTGCCGCATCCCTATTTTTCAAGTAGGATAGCGACCAAAGCATGAAGAATATAAATGGTTTTTGAGGGATTAATATGCGAAAATAATAGACCCATCAAAATACGATACCGATAAGGGGGTCATGCCCCATTATCTTCGAATTTACGAAGAGTTCTTCGAAACGCTTCCGGATAAAGATGTCAAGCTCTTAGAATTAGGGATTGCTAAGGTGGGTCTATACTTCTCTGGCGTGACTACTTCGAAAAAGGGACAATCGTGAGAATAGATGCGAGGCCTGTTCAGATATACAACCCGACTGGCAGAATCCATGTTTACCAAGGTTATCAACAGGACACTGAACTACTCGATCGCATCGCTCAGAAGGAAGCCCCTGAGGGTTTCGATATAATAATAGACGATTGCTCGCATATCGGAGAGCTTACGCGCATCAGTTTCTGGCACTTGTTTGAGAATCATCTTAAGCCGGGAGGAATATACTCAATAGAAGATTTCTGCACCGGCTACATCGGTAGCTTCGTTGACGGGGGAATTTACAAGCAATCCCATTATACTGCCCTGGACTCATTTCGATATCGCATTGGACCGACGGTCCGGTCTTCTCTGGGCAGGTGGGAGAAGGCCGCAAGTCACACGATTAAAAGGCTTCTGCCTTCTCACGGGGTAGATTCACCGTGTTATGGGGTGAACCCCTCTGTTCGCTCCTCTCTGAGTACTAGAATCGCTGAACTAAAGCGGTTTCCACAATATTTCAGGCGATTGACCTATAAACAAAGATTTCCCAGTCACGATTACGGCATGGTTGGTTTCATCAAGGAGCTGGTAGATGCATGCTGTGGCCAAAAAGTAAAGATATTCAACAAAACTTATCCATCTTTCTCCAAAATCGAACGGATTCAAATCTATAATAATATTGCTATAGTTGTTAAAGCGGAAGGAAAGAAGCAAGGATAGATGGAAAAGGGCAGATATAGGGTGAGTATCGTAATCCCGAACTACAATGGCAAGGAGTACCTGGCAAGGTTGCTCCCGAGTTTAGCCAATCAGACATTCAGGGATTACGAGGTCATAATCATTGATGATTGTTCCCCGGATAGGACTGTTTTGGATTATATCAGGTCGTTCATCAGTAATTACCAGAACATGCGTCTGATTGAAAATAACCAGAACCTGGGGTTTGTCAAGAACTGTAACAAAGGGATTACACTGGCGACGGGTGACTATATCTGTATCCTTACGAATGATACGGAACTAAAGAGCGACTTCATCAAAAAGAATGTCGAAATTCTGGATGCCGACAGGTACATTGGCGTGCTGTCGTGCATCATAGTTGATGAAAAGGGGAATAATTGGTTCTCCGGGGGATTTTTTAGGGCAGGGCTCAGCAAAAACATGGTTGACGATTTCCAGGGAGTACGCACGGTGGATTGGGTTGCGGGAACCGCGTGTTTCTACAGGAGAGACGTATTTGATAGTGCGGGGCTAATAGATGACGGTTTTTTTATGTACCATGAGGACATTGAATTCTGCCTCAGGGTAAGAAGCAGAACAAATTACAGAATCTGTGCATTTTCCGACAAACTTGTTACTCACTATTCAGGCGGCAGTATGGGACGTCGAATGTCCTATTATCTGACGCGTAATCATATTCTGCTGGCCAGAATGTATTACCCGAAATATCTGCCGAAAGTTCTCACCTTTAGGCTCATAGAAACGGTAAAATCAATAGGTGCTGCAGCAAAAAAACCATCTCCAAAGTACCCCATCTGGAGCTGTCTCATTGCCATCAACGCCATCAGAGGTGCCATAGATGGCTTGCTTGAAAAGCGCGGGAAATAATTCTGGCTTCATTACGGGAAAGCTGAATATACACGCCGGCGTGCAGGAGTAGAAATGGTGACTAGTCATTTTGTTAGGCTTATTCTACCCTTACTAGAGAGACATCCGCTATTACTGTCGTTGGCCAGAAGAGCACAGTTCGAAATGTGGTTTCTGATCGTACAAATGAGAATATTATGGCACCGAGATATAGTGCCTGACCCTAACCGTACTTACTGGATTGACCCTAAGCGAATCCAGCATGCCGTCGTGCTCCGTCAACTGCACGGATATGAAAAATATCGCCTGAGGGGAAGGGTCATTCCTGGTGATTGGGATAGAGATGCAGTACCATTCACTGAGGTGGGCATAGGCGTTTTTCGTGGGTTTCAGGACAGATTCGTCCGCGGGCTGCCCTGGGAAGATACTGAGCTATACAAAAAATCTCTCCAACTGATTTCGGCTGGCACGTATCTATGGGGATGCAAGAACAAATCGGACCTCGACGAAAGATGCAGAGGTCTAGACCTGCTCTTTCATCGAATCAGGCTGGAGGGATACAAATCGCAGCAGGAGCTTGCAGAGAACAAGGATAATCGGTGGGAAGTCGAGGACGAGGTGTGTCAGTTCGCGTCGGACGCGATGGAGCCCTGCTTTTTGAAGACGGCCAACATCGTTTGGCGATCGCCAAGCTCTTAAATCTCGAAAGGATTCCTGTCAAGATAACAGCCAGGCATTCCCAATGGTACCGCTTTAGAAAGGAAGTGAAAGATTACGCCCGGAGACAGCCCTTGCACAAGCTGTATCATCCAGTTACTCACCCTGACCTCTCTGATATCCCCTCAATGTACGGACACGAAAGATTTGAGGTCATCAAGGCCAATCTCCCTTTCAATAGCGGCGCCCTACTCGACATCGGAGCACACTGGGGATATTTCTGCCACCGCTTCGAAGAGGAGGGCTTCACCTGTTATGCTGTGGAGAACCATGCTCCAAGTCTCTATTTTATGGAACGATTGAAAATTGCGGAGAACCGACAATTCACAATTATCTCCAAATCCATATTCGACTATATGGAGAAGACGGACTTTAACGTAGTACTGGCTTTAAACGTATTTCATCATTTCATCAAAGCTGAGAGGGACTTCCACCGGCTGGTGGACCTCCTGAGACAGCTACAAACACAAGTGATGTTCTTTCAGACTGAAAGGCCTGAGAGTATTCAAATGAAAGGCGCTTACCGTAATTTTGATTACGACGAATTCATTCGGTTTATCCTGGAGAGCTCTAGTCTTAGAGAGGCAGTTCAGATTGGCAAGACCGACGACGGCAGACCCATCTACAGGTTTCAAGCATGACAGCACACATCAGCAGATTACGATTTGACGGATGCAGCAGATGAACAATCCTAAAGTCTGCATCATCGTACTTAACTGGAACGGGCTCAAAGATACTGTCGAGTGCCTGGAGTCCTTGAAGAAGATAACCTATCCCAACTATGAGGTCATCGTGGTGGACAACGGCTCGGAAGGCAACGACGCAGAGGTGCTGACCGGTAGATATGGCAATTACATTCACCTGATTCGGAACGAAAAAAACTACGGCTTCGCCGAAGGAAACAACACAGCCATAAGCTTTGTACTGGCGAACTCAAACCCAGATTACATTCTTCTCCTGAATAACGATACCGTTGTGCATCCCGATTTCCTCGACAAACTGGTAGCCGCTGCCGAATCCGACTCGCAAATTGGCATTGTGGGTCCCAAGGTCTATTTTCATCGGACTCAGAACACATTTCAGAGTGCCGGCGCCACGGTTAACCTGTGGACCGGCACTACTGCGCTTATCGGCTTTAATGAGATTGACAACGGTCAGTTTGATGATAAGAGAGAGGTTGACTGGGTCATGGGGTGTTGTCTCCTAATCAGGCGCGCTGTGATAGAAACAATCGGCCTCTTGAACCCGGAGTACTTCGCTCTCTATGAAGAAACGGAATGGTGTCTGCGGTGCAAGAAGGCTGGGTATCAGGTTGTCTACGTTCCTGATTCGGTGCTGTGGCACAAGGGCGGGCAGGCCACAGCTAAGATAAGCGGCTTTCGCGCCTACTATATGGGTAGGAACCAATTCATTTTCATGAAGAGAAACTGCAGTCTGCTACAATTCATCTCGTTTCTGGTCATTTTTCCACTCTTACATCTATTAAAAAACGCCGTGTGGTTTTTGCTCTGGCAGAGAGCACTGGGTACATTCGTCTCTTATGTGCAGGGAATCATAAATGGAATCTCACTAGTCTTCTGCAAAAAAGGCTCTGACGCTAAATGTTACGGACCAGTCATTGTGCCCCGCAGGAATTCCTGGAAATAGACGGCAGACTCTAATTAACGCTGGTATTAATAAAGGGGGAAGGTCACTGACCGAGAAGACCGCCTTCCCTCTAGCTGGACGGGATGGACGAACCATCTCTTTTTTTTACTACTCTCGCCGGATTTCCCACTACGATAGAGAAGGGAGAAATTTCCCCCGCAACCACTGCTCCGGCACCAATGATAGAGGATCTCCCGATTCTAGTGCCGGGCAGGATTATCGCCCGCATTCCTATCCATACATCACTTTCAATTACGACTGCGGCGCTTTCCGCTCCTTGTTCCCTCATCGGTCTCGTTAAATCATCGTGTCTATGGTTCTCTGTCAGGATTAACACTTCCGGCCCCATCATCACGTCGTCGCCGATGGTTATGCCACCGCGTGAGTACAATTTAGAATCGATACCGATGCCTGAGTTATTACCAATCTCAATGTTATAGCTGAACATTTTGTAGCTGAACCAGGCACCTCGTTCCACATTGATATTCTTACCACATTTCTTGAACATGAAACGGCATAGCAATCCCCGGAATGGCTTAGTCAAGCCAAGGCCTAATGGGCTATACGAGACAGGTAAATACCTTGCAAGCCCAAAGTACAAAACACTTGCGATAACCAGAGCCACTTTTTTCATCATGGTCTGTAGTCTAAAGTGAAGGCAAACACATGTCAATAAAACCAGCTATTCCACTTGAATGACAGTTGCAGCACGTACACCTGGTACACTTATAACCTGTGGCCGACTGACTGCTTTCGCCCTGCAGCGCCAACGGCGTTCTCATACACCTCTATAATCCGCCTTACCACCCCCTCCCAGCTAAGCCTTTCCACAGCATATCTACGGGCGTTTTCCCCCATTCTCTCCCTCCTGTCCCTGTCCTTGAGCAGCGACACGATTGCCGCGGCAAGCTCGTGCGAATCCTCGAGCGGCACAGGAATGCCAGCTTCTGCTTCCCTTAATACCGGGCCAACACCTTCTATGTCGCTGGCTACCACTGGTCTCCCACATGCCATGTACTCACCGAGCTTCAATAGCGAGATGCCAGTCTTCTCGCACATGTCCTTTATCCTAGGCGCTACACAGATGTCGCTGGCAGCGATATAGAGAGGCACTTTCTCATACGGAACCACGCCAGTGAGCACGAAACTGTCCGACAGTCCCATGGTCCTGACCATCTCTACAAGCTCTCTCATTGCTTCTCCATCGCCCACTATCAGGAAGCGTGTGTTAGGAAATTCTCCCAAGACCTGGGGTGCTGCTTTGACCAGGTAAGGCAAACCCTGGAAGCGTGCCAGGTTACCTGCGAAGCCCACATGAAAACAGTTCTCATCTATGCCTATGGCTTTCCTGGCTTGCTGCTTGTCAATGGGTTTGAAAAGGTCTATATTAGCGCCGTTCGGAATAACCACAATCTTATCTTCAGATACCTTGTGCCTGTCCCGTCGGAGAGTTGCAATTCTCGTCGTCTCAACAATCACCCTCGTCGCGAGCTTGACATTGACCCATTCCAGTAATTGGCAGAGAACCCTCAGAGCGATGTTTGCTCTCACACTTCTCAGAATTTCGACCATATCTCCGGAAAAGTGGATAATGCAGGGGATACGAAGAACCCGGGCTACAATAGGCGGCGAAATCATGGTTATCACCGGACGCACATATATCCAGTCCGGTCTAGACCTGAGAAAGCAAATCAACATTGCCACAGGCAGCAGAAGCTGGTACAGGAGCTCTCTAGGGCCGCGCACGGGAATAGTCGGAACGAAATAGATGCCCTTGTCAGCCGAGTCGGCGTATTTCTTCTCTGTGCTGGGGCAAAACAGCAGCACTTCATGCTTGAGCTTGAGAAGGTTGCGCCGTATCTCCAGAACGGTAACGTTCGGCACCTTGCCCTCAGTGAGAGCTTCACAGACCATCCAGACTTTCATAGAATCATCTCCATAGCTTATACAGAGGTCTACCGCCCTCGCAATGTCCAATGAGCTTGTACTCGGTCAGACGGCTGTTCTCCAAAATGAATTGAACGAATTGCTCCGGCGTAAAATTTACGAACGCTCCTGCCATCTGAGGGTCATTGTAGGCATGCGGTAAAAAGAATACCTCATTGCAGTGTAGATTCCCCAACAAAGTCTTTAGTTTATTAAACAAACGCTCGGTTTTAAGAAAATGATGGAAAATGGCCAACGCCAGTACCACATCATATTCGAGAGACCCTTTCTCGCCCATGTCGAGTATGGAATCCGAGATAATCGCAAACTCCTTGTTTTCGGCCCTCCTGAGTTTCCTCATAAAATAGAGGTGTTCTCCATCCTGTTCAACTGCGAAGCATTTGTATCCTTCCTCCTCGAACTTGTGGCAAAAATAACCCCAATGCGCTCCAATATCTAAAAGCGTCTGGCTTCCTTGCCCGATGTTGTTTCTAATAATTTCAAATCTTTGGTGAGAATGGTGACTTGGAATAGATTGAAGGTCAATGTGCGTTAGCGGCGCATAAACGGCGCCCTTGTTTCTTTCTACGTACGAGTAGATCTGGCGCTTGAATTCTTCCCACTCTGCATGTCGCACTGTTATCTTCACGGGAACACTTCTCACACCTGCGATCTTGGCGCATGACAGACGATGTCTTCCATTACTGAACAGAAGGTCTCCGTGCCTGCCTATATTGACAGTAATCTCATCCTCAGGGTCGAGAATCCTGCACTTTTCTTTCTCCAGAACTAACTGAGTCTTATAACCTTTTGTCTTGATTTCGTAAAGAAGACTATCCAGCATCACGCATCTCCGGTCCAAGTCCTCTCGAGTTTTACAGTTCCACAATGGCACGCCGCTTTCTATTGCAGCCAGCGTGCTGCGATAGTAGGGCAGCTCACTCCAGGGCTCTCCTGTTGAACTCCTTTCCATAAATGACCTATATATATCAAGGTCCTCAAATTTCAGTACGAGTTTATCCCAATCACCACCCACGACCCTACCCTTGTGTTCACGAATATCAAATGCCTTGCTGGCTGTTACCCAGACTATTTTCGCAGGGGCAATCCAGTATACCGCATCATCGGCAGAATAACGGCGCACACGTTCACCCACCTTGCTTTTCTGCACAAATAAGTCTCGAGGGTCTTTCCACTCCGGTTGGCCAGGCCAGATATGACTTCTGACTGTTTTCGGCAACAGGTAACGCCAGCGACGATTGAGTCTTAGGAATCTGATACCAAGTGTATACATCAGTTGCCGGATCCTCAATTGGAGGATTTCCGGAAGCATGAGGAATACTTTAATGACGATGTCTCTTAATGACATGGGAGTTATTCCTTGCTGACCTCGACCTGATTTATCAGTTCGAGATACCTCTCGGCACACGCAGACGAGGACATGGTGCGCTCCACATAGTCCCGCACACGGTAGCGGTCTTCAGATGCCTTGCTGCCGGACATGTACCCTGTGATCTGCTTCGCTGCCTCGATGGGGTCGCTGAAATCCACCACTAACCCCGCCCCGGACTCATTGACCATCTGTTCCATGACCGGAATACCGGATACTATAGGAGGCAACCCAGACGCCATAGCCTCGAGTAGGGCAACAGGCTGCCCTTCGTATTTCGACGCCATGATGAAGAAATCGGCACAACCGTAAATACCGGGAAGCTCCTCATGAGGAACAAAACCCAGCAGTCTGACATCGGGAATCTTCCTCTCCGCTATATATCGCGACAGTGGTTTTTCGAGTTCGCCGTTACCTGCCATGAGAAGTAAAGAACGGCTCAGTCTGTTTTTGACTTCCCCGAAGGCATCCACGAGTTGGAACAGGTTTTTAGGAACTGTCAGACGCCCCACATACAGGAACACCAGCGCATCTTTTGGAATACCAAGCTCAGACCTGAGCCGTGGCTTGTCGGACGTCGGGCGAAACTGCTCTGTGTCCACGCCAACGCTGATGTATGTAACTCTGTCTGCACTTATGCCGCGCGAATGCAACTCGGTTGCAGTGCGTGGGCTTACTGCAACCAGACGGTAATTGCTATTATTCAGACGGCGTATGTATTGACTCTCAATGAGTCCCATGATAGCGTAGTACCATTTAAGAAAAAAGGAACTGCGCAACTCCTTGGCCATCTCTTTAAAGCCCATGTAAGTGCCATGGAAAGTAATTACCGCACGGTGAAATGGACTACCCTCCATGAACATAGGCCAATGCAGCCAGACAGCATCCCATCCACTTGCTTTGCCCTGGAAATACCGACTGACGCGCCACCAGAAATAGAGAGGTCTCAAACCACCTAATCTTTCCATCATCCTATCATTTCCCAGGGTTATGTCCGGCCCTGTGGGAGAACACACAGTGCAGGTATGCCCTCTTTTCTCAAATTCTCTGACCATACGATAGGCAACGTTGCCTATCCCTGAGGCACGCGGTGGATATTCAGAAACGCAGACCAGAATCTTCAAACTGCACAACCCTCAAATGCTCGTCTTTATTTGAATCTCTTAATATAAGACCAGCATCTTGCTTATCAGATGTCTCATAGTGTATCAGAGTCACCCATTTGGACGAACCAATTATCTAAAACCTGCAGGAAATTACTTTGAATCAGAGGCAGACTTGAGTAAGCACATAACCGCAAACTCTTAACAAAGGGCGCCGGGATAAAACCACTTCTCCGAAAAGCTCCAGCAAGAGACCTGCCTCCTATGCTTGCATAGTAGATGAGATCAATCTTCTGCTGTATGCAGTACGCTACAGATTTTTCAATCAAACACTGAGCTACATCACTTGATTCGGCGATGGTATCAAAAATAATTGCTACTCTAGCCCCTTTCATGTTCATACAACGTAAGACTATCTAGCCACAGAAT
>VGNW01000018.1 GCA_016865955.1 Chloroflexota bacterium
TATACTTATTCAGAGATTCCTTAGATTGGAAGGGCGCCTCATTATATAGGTATTCGGTAGTATGCATAGCAAGATAAGGAGGTTATACAATGGCAGATAAAGAGGAAAAAGAGGTAAAAGTCAATCTATCTTTCACGACCGAAAAACTGTTCCTCTACGGGGCAATCGCTGACGCTGTCATCGGCTTTCTCTGGGCCATATTGGCTGCCGCCGCCGACTCCGAGGGGGCGTATAGGGCTGCCGGATTCTTCCAGGGCTTCTTCTTCGCAGTGCTGGGCGGCCTTGTCCTTTTCGGGCTTTCCAAAATACTCAAAGGCAAATAGCAAGATAGAGCATTTATGCCATATTGCTTTGGGCGGTTTCGGCCCAGAGGCTGAGCCGCCCAAAAGTAGTTGTCGATTTCCTCACTATCGGATAGCGAATTAAGGTTTCTACAACCTTAGCTTTCGGAGTAGTTAACTATTCCTCTTCTTTGACGCTAAAACTCCTTACACATTCTATAAAGTGAAAGAATCTACCTCTCAATCGAATCGGAACTTTGCCGGTTATTGAATACCCCTGGCAAAATCAACAGCATCGGTTTCTATCGCCCTTCTTAGTCTAACGTCCGTATCCCACCTTCTCTATAAGCCTTTCTCTATCGAAGTCTCGGCACATAACCGTTATCGTCTGCGAATTTCCCCAGACGATAAGGCTTAACAATATGACACGGCAGTTCGGCAGATAAGATAAAACAGCGTGCGAATAAGCATAAAGGGTGAGGCCATCTAGTACGAATTTGCCATTGTTTATGTGAACTCACCACGAGTACCATAGTACAGGACAACCCTAATTTTTGGTTGCCTTTATCATCACTCCCGCGAAAGGGGGAGGAATAGAATTGTGAATTCCGGGTCTAAGTTGAGCAATTTTTTCAATAATATCGTCCGCTCGCTGTCACCCAGCACTGTGGCAGGCTCTATTATCATACCAATCGTACTTGTGACCATTGTAGCAGGCTCTGTTGCTGTTGTGGTGAGCACCGACTCCATGTCCAAGTCAGCGACTCATGATGTAGACAGGCGTCTCGATAGCGCAGCTACCGTAGCCTCCGAGCAAATAGGAGGCGTGCTGGCTCGCAGCCTGGGTGATGCGGCCGCCCTATCTCAAAACCCTGTGCTCAGGACTAATGAGGCAACCCTTGCGGAAAAGCTTGCCGAGATGAAAAGGGTGCAGGCTTTCTACGGCACCTTCGAAGACATCACGTTGGTTGGACTCGATGGCAACGTGATTATCTCTACCAATTATAAATATTATGGCGAGTTGGATAATGACAGTTTATTCCAGAGCGCAGCCCGCGGCAACACCGCCATGGCGGATGTGGCAACACTGACCGACCCCTATACGGTAGTCATTCATATCGCCTCCCCGGTTGCGGATTACAATTATCACATTACCTCAGTCTTGCTCGCTCAAATAGACATGGAATACATCTGGCAAATAATAGGCCGCACCAAGATTGAAGAAACAGGATCAGTTTATCTCATTAACGAATACGGAAACATTATCGCAGGGCCGGATGAATCACAGCTTTTCAAGAAGATGGGGTTTGCCAACGGAGATGATGGAATGCCCCCGCAGCACCAGTTAATTCAGTATAACGACGATGGCATCGCGATGTGCGCAGTTATAGCAGGCGTTAACCCGATGGTGCCCTGGGCGGGCAATAAATGGAGCTTCGTTGCTGTAATGCCTGCCGATGAGGCTTTTTCCGCTGTGCATAACGTACAGGTTATTTTCTGGATAGTTATTCTGATATTACTGGTACTGTTCATTGTAGTGGGGCTGGTTCTCGGCCGCATCACTTCAGAAAAGATTAAAACCCTTGCCAGAGGCACGGCTGAGATCGCGAAAGGCAATCTAAACCATCGCTTGCCCTCGATGCAACCCAAGGAGTTGGGTCAGCTTGCAGAATCATTCAACACCATGTCTAAAAAGCTGGAGGTATCCACAGCCGAAATCGCCAGATGGAATTCCCATCTTAAAGATGAGGTAGAAGCTAAAACGAAAGAACTGGAAAAAATCATGGCCGGGAAAGTCCAGGCAGAGCGGCTATCGGCAATGGGTTATATTGCTGTCTCTGCTGCTCACGAATTGAACGACCCACTTACTGCTATATCAGGTTATGCCCAGCTAGGCATCAAAGAGATGGAGAAGGAGCACGCTCCCGAGGATATCAGCAAGTCCTTTAGCAGCGCCTCAAATTACTTCAAACAAATTGCAAAGGAGTTGCAGCGCAGTAAAAATATTATCGGGAAACTGTTATCTTTCGTACGTTACTCCAAGACCAAAGACGAGAACATAGACGTAAATCAGGTAATAAGCGATACCCTGTCCATTGCCAGCCACCATCTTGAAATAAATAAAGTGCAACTGGTTACTCAACTTCAGCCCGACCTGCCGTTTGTATCGGGTAATACTCAAAAACTCCAGCAGGTCTTTCTCAACATGGTTCTAAGTGCTCAGAGAACTATGCCGCAGGGAGGGAAGCTTACCGCAGAAACAAGCCTGGCCAGAGAAGCTAAGAGGATCCGGATAGTTTTCTCCGACACCGGAGGCGGCATATCGACGGAAAACCTGCAGAGAATCTTCGAGCCTGTTCCGGCAGTTGCGGGTGAGGGTCAGGAGGCACGGCTGGACCTTTCGGTAAGCCGGGATATCATAAAGCAATTAGGCGGTGAAATCACGGTTAAAAGTGAGATTGATGCAGGCACGACATTCATCATCTTGTTGCCCTTCTCGGACAGCCCGCCGGCAGGTAACGGGACTAACCCGACAATAAAGACGCCAAAAGCATCGGATTAAAAGCTCAAAATCCAGCTATGGTCACTCGTCGGCTCTCGCAGTTGAAGAAAATCTCTCTATCTGCTCCACGGAATCAAAAATGTCCTGAGGCAACAGAAGCTCGCTAACGCCTTTTAGACTGCTGAGTCCCTCGCGACATTCAACCCGGGATAAACTAGGAACCCAATCACGACAGGCTTTCGGCCTGAAGGCATATATCGTGCAAGCCGATTTTACGCTTTCTTCATCCCGGCGAAGGAACGGGCATTTATCGTCGGAACTCTGCAAAATATAGCCCTCTTTTATCGGAACCCTCCTGACATATTCAGCAAAAAACGTCTCGATAGGTATCCTTAATTTCCGCGCGATTCTCTCTATCTCTCTTTTCGATACTTCGGGTCTGAACCGGGTACAGCAAGTCCCGCAGCGGAAACACTCAATCGGCACAATTTCATCGCCAACTTTGCGCTCGCTGCCGTCTTGCATCCTTATATATGCTTTCATGTAACCGCCGTATCAGTTCATGCTCTTACTTAATGCAGGATTTTCGAACCCGGGGCACACCACTGTAACACTCTCGTATGCTCAGCCTATCACCAAGTTCAAGTCAATGTCAAGATGAAGGATAGAGGTAAATATGCATGGGCGTCCTTCCGATGAAGGACGCCCATACACCGAGTTCCAGGAGCTATGTGACTTCAGGAGATTTCAATATTCTATTAGTATTAAGGTTAGTATTAAGGCATCGCAACAAAATTAGCGGTTACTACTTCAGAATCATTTATGGTTATGGTAGTTGTAGATGAGAACGGGTCAGCAACCTTGCCCGTCCATCTATCGAACTTCCAACCTGCATTAGCTTCAGCATGCAACTCAACAACCGTTCCCGCCCGGTAAGAATAGACCCCCTGGCCGGGTTTCTCGACCAGACCGCCAACACCGCTAACCACAGCGAGAATACAGGTCTTGACGAATCTGGCTGTAACTGTCCGGTCTTTGTTCATGGTTATTGTCGTGGTCGGAGACAACGAATCGACAACGTCACCCTCCCAGCAATCGAACTCCCAGCCTTTATCAGGTTTAGCAACAAGGCTGACAACCGTCCCCGGCTTGAAGGAGAATTTCCCAACACCAGGCTCGGTTACGGTGCCGCTGGTACAACCAGTCACCTCAAGAGTATAGGTCTGAGTTGACAGAGTTGGCTGCAGGACAGATTTCACGGGGGTTGCCGCGGTTTTCTGAGGTTCTTTCTTCTCATCAATAATAACTATCTTCTCAGGCGCTCGCCCGGCTAGCGGTTCAATATAACCTACAGTGACTCCGTTTAATCGGCTGTCCTGAAACTCGACATTGAACTTAATCAGCCACTCGCTATCGTCTGCAACTTCATATTCGGATGTATGTGTGAAGACCGTTTCCCCTGCGGACACGCCCTTCAGGAAGAAGCGGCTCGTGCCGTCATCGATGCAGCGGAGCACTGCTTTGTATTCCCCTGACAGAGGATCGGCTATTGTTATGACCTGTGAGCCGATGGGAGACGTAGATTTAGACCCCGGAATCTGGTTGAACGCCATACCGCTGGGAAGATAGCCGGTGCTCGAACCCATAGGGTCGCACACCGATGCTACCACAGGTCCGATGACAGTGATAACAAGCTCGTTATTTGCCGGGGTTATGGGACGAGGCTGAGGCGGAGCAGTCCCCGGTTCCACCTTTACCTCCTGCCCTGCCGACACATATACTTCTTCATCCAGCGCCGTTACACTCACCGTTCCTTCGGTAGTCTTGATTGTGGTCGCTGCTGTTTCATCCACCACGGTCTCAAACAAAGTCCCCCTCACCAGAGCGTTCACCGACGGGGTTTCGATTTCATAGCGCGAACCCGGCGTCACCCTTTTCACCACCCGGCTCCAGGTCTTACCCAGCCACTGCTTCAGAATAATCTCTGAGCCACCTCCCTCGACAGATTTAACCTGCTTTATTTCAATGTTTGTATCGGGTTCGAGCTTGATACTGCTGCCCTCGAAGAAAGTAAGCAAAGCATGAGATTCGTCTTTAGTGCGCACCAGGCTCCCCGCCTCAAGAACAACACGGTCGCCAGCTTTCTCCCATATGTCAGAATCCGCGCGCTGAATTTCCACATCGCCGCTGAGGATGCTGAGAGTACACCGGGACGACTGCGCTGATTGCGGCGACGGTGAAGTGAGCACTGCAGCAATTAAGAGGCTGCCCCCCAGAGCGAGAAGTACAAGCAGAGTTACCGGAATCAAAATCATATTTCTGCCGGAAAAGACACGCAGAACCGCCTCGCCAGCCCGTTCCATAAAGCGAGCCGCAGCCGACCGGTGCTCCAGCTTAGCCACTCTTTCTCTGACCTGCCTCTCCCGCAGCCCGGCGATAATTCTCGCCTTAGATTCCGCCCTGAAATCATCAGAAGGCGATACTTTGGGTGCGCAGGAGACAAAGGAAGCAGTACGAAGCAATTCTTCCAGTTCAGGGGATAGCTCCGGATAGTCATGCAGACAGGCGCTGCTATCCTCACCTCTTCTCAGGCGGAGCAGGCATTCATTCAGCACCTTCGATAACTCAGTTCGCATTGCCCATTTCCTTGTTTAATCTCCGGCGAAGTGTATCCAGTGCCCTCATCTGTGTTATTCTTATCGCCCCCTGGCTTTTCTTTAAAATTCGCGCTATTTCACAATTCTCCAGACCATCGATGAACTTCAGCAAGATTATCTGTCTCTGCTGTTCAGGCAGAGAGAAAATCGCTCTAGATAGCATCCTCTGCGTTTGCTTATCCCCTGCTTCCTGTTCGGGATTATCATCGTCTCCGACTAGCTCCTCATCCAGAGGCTGTTGCTGCCTGCTGGTGCGAAAATAATCTATTATGTGATTGCGCGCTATGCGGTACAGCCATGCCAGGAACGGCGGGCCTTTCCACTTGAACTTGCCGATGCCCTCCCAGGCCTTGAGGAATATCTCCTCGGTAAGGTCCTCGGCTGTCGTCTTATTGTTGACCTGATAGAAAACGTATCTGTAAATGCGATCAAGGTAGATACCATAAAGCTCTCCGAATGACTCGATGTCACCGCCGGCAGCCCTCTCCACCAGACTCTTGACATCGGTTTCTCCGATTGCCTTAGTTCTGGCTGCCGTCCGGTTTTCTACTACTTCCTGACATACTGTATAACGAAGGGAACCCATAACTGTTTCACCCCATCCTGACTCACGAACGCGCAGGCATTCTCCCACACACTAATTCCTATGCGACCATACCTTGAAATAGAGTAGCACCATGCGAGTCTATACTGAATAGGTATTTGGTACTCCGGGGGCAAGACTTTAGTAACATCCGCCGATTACTAACGAGATTTAACCTGGGCATATCCCCGTTGGGGGCGTTCGCCGAACGCCCCCAAACTGTAGGGGCGAAGTGTCTTCGCCCTTTCCCCCCAATCCTTCCTGGGAAGGAGGGGAACACAGGGGATTGAAAAAGGATCTATACCCAATCCCATCAAATTGAGCAAATCCAGAAATGCCCTATAATGGAGTGGTAGAGAGCGAGGTAAGCCATGGACAACAAAATGTTGATTGTTTATTTCCTGATTGGCGGGATTGTGGTAACCGCCATAACCTATTTCGGGAGCCACGGCAAGAGCATGCTCGCCGCCTTCATCGCCATGATACCGTGCGTAAGTGTAATCACCCTGTGCACCATATACTTCAACAGCGGCACAGCGGTAACCGTCTCCTACGCTAAAAACATGCTGATACTGCTGCCCCCGTGGATTCTCTACGTCGTCGGAGTAATCTACCTGCTGCCCCGCATCGGGCTTCCCGGCTCACTCATAGCGAGCATTGCCGTATATCTACTGGTGTCATATGCAATCATGAGGTTCACATCGAACATCTAGAGGAGATTAAAACCTATCGGGATAGGCACAGACCGCTTGCCTTGTTTCCGATAACGACTATACTGTGGCAAAATATCAAAAGGAGGCTGCTTCTTGGGGATAAATCCGGTACTTATCGCAGTTGTTGCGGTTTTTATTGTCGCTCTCCTGCTTTTCGTAATTTACCGAGTGTCCGGAGCGCAGCGCCGGCAGGCAACTGCCGCACAAGAAGAGGTGCCCGTTACCCTCCTGCCGAAAACCTCTCCGGGCAGATGGTCGCTCGGTCTGGTTATAGCTTTCATACTACTATTCATTGTAGCCGTGGTTCCACTTGGCGAGCGGTGGGGCAGTACTGAAAATGGTGAGCTTATCAACCCGGTTTTGACTGTTGTTTTAGCAATTCTCCTCGTCGGTACAGCAGTATCCGCTCTGGTCACTGGCTTCATCGGCGTGATAAAGCATAAGGAGCGGTCTATTCTTGTCCTCCTGGGCATGCTGGTTGCCTTCTGGTTCGGCATAGTGGGGTCAATTGGCAAATTCTTCATTTAGCGGGCAGAAAATACATTTCGCCTGAACGGATATTCCGGGGAAGCGATTTCATCCCAAAGCAGGCTCTAGACAAGGTGTAATCCGGCAAAAGTCGAGTGCTTTGAAGCTGGTCGGGGTGGGCGGATTTGAACCGCCGGCCTCATGGTCCCAAACCATGCGCGCTAAGCCACTGCGCCACACCCCGATGCTGTGGTCATTCTATAGAGGCTGGCATCTTCCGTCAAGCAGCAAACCCTTACAACATCAGCTCGTTTTGAGCTTCCTCAAGAGTAAGAGACGGCAGGATGGCGGGTATCTCTTTATTCTTCGTTGAGGCAATTACTTCAGCTACGCTGGAGAACTGAGCCAGTACGGTTATGTTCGACAGCGTGGCGTAAGGCACAGGCAGACCTCTTTTATGTTCCTGCAATACCTTCTGAGGGCTGATCCACATATGGGCGGTGGTCTCGAACGCATCCTCGAGGGCTTCCTGTTTCGCAGGGACGGCAGCTACAAAGAAACGGGCATCGAACCGGATGGGAGATATCTCCGGAGTGATCCAGTGCGCGAAATAGAAGAGCTTCTCCGTTGCCAGCTTCAGCCCTTCCCTTTCCATGATTCTGGTAAAAGAAAAGGGGTCCTTTTTCATCTCTTTGCGGTATTCGGCGAACCGCGTTTTTTCCTCTTCATCAAGGGCTACAAAGTCGGGAACTTCCCGATAAGCCAGAAGAATTCCGGCTTCCTCGAATGTCTCGCGGATAGCAGCAACGAAGAATGCTAATGCCTTTTCCGGAGGGTGAGTATCGGCGATAATGTCCTGAGCCTGACTGAAACCGAGTCCGTGGCAGATTTTCTCCGCATCGCGCGTATAGTCCGAGGCTTCTATCCTGCCTCCCGGGAAGACAAACGCCCCGGGCATGAAGGCGCTTTTGGCATGCCTGCGCACCATCAGAATCTCGAACCCGCTTCTGCCTCGGTCGGCGTCGCGCATGAGAATCAAGGTTGCTGCATCCCGCGGTTTCGCAATCATTGCAATACCTTACTTCGCATACTCAGGCTCTCTGACAACTCAGCAGCCTTGTTTGAGGTAATCGGAATGCCGGTCAGGCGATAATGTTGCCAATATGGTACCCCTGGCGGGACTCGAACCCGCGCTCCCGGCTCCGGAGGCCAGTGCTCTATCCTCTGAGCTACAGGGGCACAACCGTATAATACTCCGACCTGATTATGCTTTCAATAGTGGTAAGCTATCAGCTATCAGCTTTCAGCGCTCAGTTTTATCTATCCCTGATTGCTGACCGCTGAACGCTGACTGCTATTTAAGTGCATATTCCCCGCGGGCGGAGATTACTTTCTTCTCCCGTACAAGCTTCCTCAGGTGCGCCAGCACCTGCCTCCGCGCCAGCTCAAGCAGGCGGTAGTCCAGCTCGGGGTAAATCTCGGACACCAGTCGCGCCACATTCTTCCTGCCCTGCCGCAGGCATCTCAGCACCTGAATCTCCCTCTCCTGACGGTGAGCTATCAGCTCCCGTATCTTGCGCTCCGCCTCTTTTATCGACGGTCCGTGCCCGGGACAAATCAATCCGATGTCGTAGCCCAGCAGCTTCTGCAAAGAGTCGATGTACTGCGTCATATCCCCCTCGGGGGCATCGACTACGGGAGTGCCCATGCCGAGGATATGGTCGCCGGTAAACAGAACCTTGCTCTCCCTAACGTAGACGCAGATGCTGGCGGGGCTGTGCCCCGGCGTGTGAATTATTTCCAGGGTTTGACCGCCAATATCTAGAATATCACCGTCCTTAGCCAGTATGTCCGGGATGACCCGGTATCTATTCCTTGCCCGCGCTGCGCCCGATGAATGCAACACAATTTTAGCGCCGGTACTCTTTTTGATGCTGCGGCTGCCGCCGATGTGGTCCGGGTGCGGATGGGTAATCAGAATATACTCCAGCTTGTGCGGAGCGACCTTCTCGATATATTCCAGCCTCTTCCCCACAATTTCCCCATAATCGTAACCGGAGTCTATCAGCGCCGCTTTCTTGCCCAGCACGAGATAGACATTGGGCGCATATAGCCCCATGAACGTCAGGGTGTCCACCGGAATCGAGTGAATCCCCGGGGCTACTTCCATATCTATGTTACTCTTTGTCTTTTTGAGAAGGCTGCCTGAGCCCGCCTTCCTTGACAGCCGATACCGGTGGGGCGGGTATCCCTTCCACCTTACGCGGTAAAGCAATTGAGGTTAGAATTGCGATGAGCAGCACACCCGCTACCACCCCCAGAGCGATAGCCGTCGGTATCTCGTAGAAATCGGCAATCAGCATCTTGACACCCACGAACATGAGCACAACCACCAGTCCATGCCTGAGGTAATAGAACAGCCTCATAATGCCGGCAAGCGCAAAGTAGAGGGCGCGGAGTCCCAGTATGGCAAAGATATTCGAAGTATAGACAATGAAGGGGTCGAGGGTTATGGCAAAAGCTGCCGGTATGGAGTCGAGGGCAAATACTATGTCCGTTGTCTCCACCACAACTACCACGATGAACAGGGGTGTGGCAACATAGCGCCCAAATCTCTTTACGAAGAATCTATCGCCTTCGTAATTATCCGTCAGCGGCATTAATCTGCGGAACAGCCGGAACACAGGGTTTCTCTCCGGCTTTATCCCCCTTTCCTTCTGCACAGCCATCCTGAACGCGGTAACGATGAGAAACGCTCCGAAGATGTAGAATACCCAGTGGAACATATCCAGCAATCTCACCCCCGCCTCTATGAAAGCCAGGCGCATGATGATTGCACCGATAATCCCCCAGAAAAGGACCTTGTGCTGGTAAGCGGCAGGTACAGCGAAGTATGAAAAAATCATCAAAAAGACAAACAGGTTGTCTATGCTGAGAGATTTCTCAATCAGGTAGCAGGTGAGGTATTCCAGCGCCGGTCCATGCCCCTGCCAGAAATAGATGCCCAGATTGAACAGTAGAGCCAGAGCAATCCAGAACGCAGTCCAGAGCAGCGATTCCTTGATGGTGATGACATGCGCCCTGCGGTGAAAAACCATCATATCGAGAATCAGCAGGACAAGTATGCCTATGCCAAAGCCAATCCACCATATAATCTGGGTCGACATTAAATCTGCACTCTTTCAACCAGGAAGCGTCTATCGGGTAAAGCCCTGGCGGATATTATAGCGAGAGGTCGACACTGAGGCGAAAAGCATGTATAGTCGCAGGTGAAAATAGCTGCGGCAACGGGTTCCTCCCGTGCCGCAGCTCCCATCGGGTTTACGTTATTCATCTTCTTGGAAGCCCGCGATGATTATACCCCTAATCCGCGGTTATTGGAACACCCCCGCTTTCTTAAGCTCACGGAGCTTCTTTATTATACCCTGTTCCTCCACAAAATGCGTGGTGTAGTCACCCTTGCGGAAGGACTCATTATCCAGCGCCACCAGATGGAACGGGATATTGGTCTTGACACCCTCGATATGGTATTCCTTGAGCGCCCTCTTCATGGTGGCGATAGCCTCTTCGCGGTTCCTGCCCCACGACAGCAGCTTCGCCAGCAGGGGGTCGTAATGGAACGGCACGGTGTAGCCGCCGTACACGCCGCCGTCCACCCTCACGCCAAAGCCTCCGGGAGGGTCATAGACTATAATCTTCGCCGGCGCCGGCATGAAGTTCATGAACGGGTCTTCGGCGTTTATCCTGCACTCTATGCTCCAGCCCTTCAGCTTTATGTCGTGCTGGTGATAGCCGAGGTCTTCGCCGGCAGCAATCCTTATCTGCTCCTTGACCAGATTGATGCCGGTGAGAAGCTCCGTTATCGGATGCTCCACCTGAAGACGGGTATTGACCTCGTTGAAATAATACTCGTTATTGTCCATGGAGTAGATGAACTCCACAGTCAGGGCGTTCACGTACTTCAAAATCCTGGCGACCTTGACCGCGTCATTGCCCATCTTCTCTCTCAACTGAGGGGTCATTATGGGAGAGGGTCCTTCCTCGATTAGCTTCTGGTATCTCCGCTGCACCGAGCACTCGCGGTCGCTCACATAGACGGTATTGCCCTTCTTGTCTGCCAGAATCTGAAACTCGATGTGCTTGGCTCTGGTGATATATTTCTCGATGTAGAAAGCAGGCAAGCCGAAAGCTTCGCTGCCCAGTGACTTGGCGTAGTCCATGGCAGCCTGCAGTTCCTCTTTGGTTTTGGCAACCTTCATGCCGATTCCGCCGCCCGCGCCGCTCGGCTTCACGATTACGGGATAGCCTATGCTCTCCGCCACCTCGAACGCCTTGGACATGCCCGCAGCATCGTCTATAGCGCCGTCGGAGCCCGGCGACACCGGAACGCCGTTCCTTTTCATCAGGTCGCGGGACTTATGCTTCGGCTTGGCTTCGTGCATGGAGTAGCTGGGAGGTCCGATGAATACGATTCCTCGGGCTTCGCAGGCTTCGACGAACTTGGGATTCTCGGCAAGGAAGCCGTATCCCGGATATATAGCCTCGGCATTCGCCTTCTCGGCTATGTTTAATATCTTCTCCATGTTGAGATAGCTGGAGTTAGGTTCGGGGTCTCCCAGAGGATGCGACTCATCTGCATGTTTAACGAAAAGGGCGGCGGCATCCGCATCCGAATAGACGGCGACGGATGCTATGCCCAGCTCGCGGCATTCTCTCACTGCCCTGAAGGCGATTTCGCCTCGATTGGCAATCAGGATTTTCTTAAACATTATCTTTTACTTCTCCTTTGGAGGATTACTGCTTAGCATTCGATAATAGCGATCAGGGCGCCGGTTTCCACAGTCTCACCCGGAGCGACCTTGACCTCTACAACCGTGCCTTCTACCGGAGATAGTATCGGGTTCTGCATCTTCATGGACTGCAATACGCAGATTTCGGCGTCCTCCGTTATCGAGCAGCCGGCGGTAACAGCCACGCTGACTATCTTGCCCGGTATCGGAGCTTCGATTCTTTCCTGAGCCATCGTCGAACAATCTCCTTCTTCTTAAATTCTCGCCAGGCAGTACTCTCATAATTCGAACCGCTCAGGCGACACAAAAATCCCCTATTAGAAATCATTTCGACTGAAACTAACGAGAGGATAACGCAAAATAGTCTAAACCTAGTATCGAGATATGTCAAGAATCACGTTCGAGATGTTTTGACGGGAAGCCCGAACTGTGTTCGCAAACGACCTCTTTTGTGACAATTGACTGCAACATCGGAAAACCCTAGAATCAACTCCATTATCTAACAATTCAACATGGACAAGGTTATAGTATGACTTCGCGCCGCATGATTCAGAAACTGACCGTGCTGGGCAGGCTGCAGAGCAGGCTCAGGTACGGCGGCGGCACAGCCAGGGTAAGAAGCCAGCACGCCAGGGGCAAGCTCACGGCGAGGGAGCGAATCGACAGGCTGCTCGACCCGGGCACTTTTCAGGAGCTCGATCTCTGGGGCACTCCTATGGCTACAGGAACCCTCAGCGACTACAAGCAGGCGCCCGCGGACGCCGTAGCCTGCGGCTACGGCACGGTCAGCGGCAGACCTGTTTACGTCTGGTCTCAGGATGCCACAGTGCTCGGCGGCACGATGGGCACAGTCCATGCCCGCAAGATAACCATGGTCATGGAGAAAGCCATGCAGGCTGGAGCACCTATCGTCGGCATCATCGATTCCGAAGGCTCACGCGTAGAGGACGCTATTCAATACTATCGTTTCTACTCTCCGGAATCGCTGGTCTATTTCCAGACCATGGCATCGGGCGTTATCCCTCAGATTTCCCTGATAATGGGGCATTGCACTGGTGAGATGGCTATCTCCGCCTCAATAGCTGATTTCATGCTTATGGTGAACAAGACCTCCTGCATGCACGTAGCACCTCCTCCTGCAGGCAAGACCCGCGAGGAGACAGGCGATGCGCAGGTGCACGCCCGTGATACCGGCTGTTGCGACGTGCTGGCTGAGAACGACGAAGATTGCCTTCAATCCTGCCGCGAGCTATTGAGCTATCTGCCTTCGAATAACCGCGAGAAACCTCCCATAGTCGATACCAGCGACGACCCCCATCGCAGGGAGGAGGAGCTTCTGGGAATAGTCCCCTTCGACTCTAAGAAGTCCTTCAACATGAAAAGGATAATCTCTCTTATTGTGGATGAAGGCAAATTCTTCGAACTGAAGCCCCTCTGGGCAGACAACCTGATAACCGGCTTTGGCAGGCTGGGAGGACAGACTGCAGGTTTCATAGCCAACAACTCGCAGTCTCTGGGCGGCTCGCTCACTCTCGATGCCGCTGACAAGATGGCGCGGTTCGTCAGATTTTGCGATGCCTTCAACATACCGCTGGTCTGGCTGGCAGACACGCCTGCCTTCCTGCCATCGGTCGAAGAGGAGACCAGAGGGCTCATCAGACACGGCTGCAAGGTTGTATACTCCAATACCGAAGCCAGCGTGCCCCAGATAACCATCGCCATCAGGAAGCTCTACGGAGGCGGCTCGGTAGCCATGCCCGGCATAGCGCTGGGAGGCGACCTCATGATGGCGTGGCCCTCTGTGGAGCGCGGACTAATGGGACCCGAGGCGGCGGTATCCATCATCTATAAAAAAGAGCTGCGTGCCCTCAAAGACAAAGACGAAGCCGCACTGAAGCAAAGACACGCCCAGCTCGTCTCCGAAATGAGACTCAAACTGAAGTCCTCCGAGCGCGAATGGGCGCAGGACTTCATCGACCCCCGTGACACCCGCCCTTTCCTCATTAACGCTCTCAAGACATTCGCCAGTCGCGAAGAAGAGCGCCCCCGCCGCAAACACGAAAACATCCGCCTGTAAAAACCTCACGGCAATTCCTCACTAACATAACTGGATGACAGTATCTATCATTCTGCCCTGAACGAAGGGGAGGTGGAGAATCTTAGAACTTAGTCCTGCATTACTATTTCACGCGGGGGTTAACAGCTTCATTAACCTACTTTTATCACTTTGTCATCCTCACAATAGTACGTACCAATTTACCATGGATTAAGGCACAAAGTACGATTTGGGGATAGCATCCTACAATCATACTCGGATATATTTCTCAACGAGAAAGCGCAAAAATCCTGAAAATTTCGGAGTGGCGTATCTGTGTGCGGAATTGTAGGTTATATCAGCAAAAACGGCGATGTGAAATCCCTTGATATAGGTATTGAGGCTTTAAAGCGGCTGGAGTACAGGGGTTACGATTCCGCCGGCCTGGCTTTCTGGGACAAGTCCCGGCAGATAATATGCCAGAAAGCGGTAGGCAGAATTTCCAATCTCGAAAAGAAGATTGGCGGAAACGGCTTTTCCCCGATAGACCCCGTGATTCTCCATACTCGCTGGGCTACTCACGGCAATGTCTGCGAAGCCAACGCTCACCCCCATAGCGACTGTACCGGAAACATTTTCGTAGTCCATAACGGAATTATCGAAAATTACCTTTCCTTGAAGGAACAGTTGTCCCGGGAAGGACACAGGTTCAGCTCCGCAACCGACACGGAAGTCATCGCCCATCTCATCGAGAAGTTTTTCGACGGCAATCTGGAAGAGGCACTGAGGAAATCCCTGTGCTATCTGTCAGGAACGTATGGCATTGCGGTCATTTCCAGCCACGACCCGAACAAGATTGTAGCAGCCCGGCTTTCCAGCCCGCTCCTTATCGGCCTGGCTGACGACCATTTTCTGGTGGCTTCGGATGCATCGGCGATAATTGCCCACACCCGAAAGGTTGTCTATCTGGATGACGGCGAGATAGCGGTAATAAATCGCGATAATTTCACTATCATCCGCGAGAAGAAAGCCGAGGAGCTGGATTGGCCCGAAGACCAGTGCGGCATGGAGAGTTACCCGCACTATATGCTCAAAGAAATCATGGAACAACCTGCAAGTATCGAGCAAAACCTGAAAGGCAGACTGGTTTCCGAGGAAGGTAATGCCAAGCTGGGCGGTCTCGATACGGTAGCGGAAAGGCTCCGTCAGATAGACAAGATATACATTGTAGGCTGCGGCACCGCCCGGCACGCCGGCTTGCTCGGCGAATATATGCTGGAGGAGTACGCCGGTATTCGCACCAAAGCTGAGGCTGCCTCTGAGTTCAGGTATCGCAAGGCGCTTTTGGACGGCACCACGGCTCTGCTGGCGATATCCCAGTCCGGTGAGACCGCCGATACGCTGGCAGCGATTAGAGACGCCAAGAAGAGGGGCGTTCTGACCCTGGGCATAACCAACGTAGTCGGTTCGACTCAGGCACGGGAAACCGACGCCGGAATATACACCCGCTGCGGACCCGAAATCGGCGTAGCCTCTACCAAAGCCTTCACCTCGCAGGTGGTAACCCTGGTGCTGTTTTCGCTGTTCCTGGGCAGGCAGCGTCATCTGACCGTCACCACCGGACAGCGCATCGTCAAAGACCTGCTTCGTTTGCCGGAGCTTATCAGGCAAACCCTGCAATGCGACGCGCAGATGAAACAACTGGCGGAGAAATATCAACTCTACGATAATTTCCTCTATCTGGGCAGAAAATACAACTACCCCATAGCCCGCGAGGGCGCTCATAAAATCAAAGAGACCGCCTATGTTCACGCCGAAGGCTGCCGCGGCGGCGAACCCAAACACTGCGAATTAGCACTGATATCCGAGCGCTTCCCCTCCATCTGCATAGTCCCTGCAGACAGCGTCTACGATAAGATGGTCTCCAACATTCAGGAGATTAAAGCGAGGAAAGGCCCCGTATTAGCCGTTTCCACAGAAGGGAGCCGGGAGGTTAAGAATCTGGCTGACGACGTGGTCTACATACCGCAGACAATGGAGCTTCTGACGCCGATTATCAGCATCATACCGCTGCAATTATTTGCCTACCACTTCGCAGTTTTGCGAGGCTGCGATATAGATAAGCCGCGAAATCTGGCAAAGTCGGTCACCGTGGAATAGGTTCCTTTAAGTGAAAACCATTAATGCATCAGGAGTCTGATAATGGTTACTGAAGTCAGGGCAGCCACAATTTGTGTTGTAGGCGCAGGTTATGTGGGGCTGCCTTTATCCAGGGTCTTCGCCCGGCACTACGACGTTATCAGCTTCGATATAGACGCGGATAAAGTGAAAGCCCTATCGGAGCAGAACGGAAATCCCAACCATGTCTTCACCACCGACCCCTCTCTGATAGCCCGAGCCGACTTCATCTCCATCTGCGTTCCCACCCCGCTCTCCCAAGGCAAGCGCCCGGACATGTCATATCTGAAAGAGGCTGCCGCAATCGTGGGACAGCACATGAAAAAGGGTGCCGCCGTTATCGTCGAATCCTCGGTCTATCCCGGCGCCACAGAGGAGCTGGTCAAGCCGATACTGGAGCAGGCTTCAGGATATGAATTCGGCAGGGACTTCAAGCTGGCTTACTCACCGGAGCGTATCAACCCCGGCGATTTCGAGCACAGCGTGGATAAGGTCACTAAAATCGTGGCTGCCTGCGATGCAGAAACCCTGGAGCGGGTCGCCGATTTATACCGCCATGTAACGCCGAACATCTTCAAGGCAAGAAATATCCGCACCGCGGAAGCTGCCAAGCTGGTGGAAAATACGCAGAGGGACCTGAACATCGCCCTGGTCAACGAGCTTTCCATGATATTCCAGAGAATGGGCATAAGCACCCGCGATGTCCTCGATGCCGCAGCCACAAAATGGAACTTCCAGAGGCTATATCCGGGTCTGGTCGGCGGCTACTGTATCCCTGTGGTTCCCTACTTCCTGGTGCAGAAGGCTCAGGAATACGGCTGCCATCCCCAGGTTATTCTCGCCGGCAGGGCGGTTAACGATTATGTCCCCAAGCATATCGCGGAGTTGACCATCAAGTCCATAAACAATACCGGCAGGGCAATCAAAGGCTCTAAAGTCCTCGTCATGGGCTGTACGTATAAAGAGAATGTGGCAGATACCCGCGAGACCCCGGTAAGGTCTCTAATCGCAGAGCTGCGCGAATACAGCATCGAAGTATTCGGCTACGACCCGCTGGTCAAGAACGGACGTAATGACTTCGGCATCGAGTTCATCACATCTTTCGCCGGGGCTCCCCAGTTCGACGCTGTTATCCTGACTGTGGCGCATGATGTCTTCAAAAGCATATCTCCGGATGACCTTAAAAACGCCATGAACTCTCCCCCCATCGTTGTCGATGTGCGGGGCTTTTTCGATATGCCGGAAATCAACAGCCAGGGAATTATCTATAAACGTTTATGAAATGAGAAAACCTGAAAGGGGCAATACTATTTGAGACTGAAACACGCCGCCCTGATCACCACGGTGCTCGTGCTGGTGGCAGGCTTTGCCATGATCAGCCCGCTTTTTTTGCGGATGGACAAAGCCGACTCCAGACATAGAGTAATGCTCAGCTTCAGCGTCTCCGAATCCGCTGACGCCCCGAAATGGTGTCAGAATCTCTCCTCTGTTTTGAACAGCTACGAAATAGGCGCTGCCGTGTTCGTGGTCGGCAAAATAGCAGAACAATACCCGCAGGTCGTTTCATGCTTCGGCGACAGGGTGGACGTAGGAAGCCAGACCTACAGCAATATCGCTCTCACAAGTATTTCCGATTATTCGCTTAAACTCCGGGAGGTCGAGGAAGGCAAAACGGCTGTAGACAACGCCGGCAATTTGTATTCCCGAGCCTTCCGCGCTCCCTTCGGAGCCACCGACCAGGATATCTATTCGCTCCTCAGTCGAAACGGCATCATGGCGGATTTTTCCTATCCCGACCAGTATAACCTGTATCTTAACGGGCAATTTGTGAGATACGACGCCGAAGTTTACCAGGGACGCGATTGCTCTCCCGATTCCCTTTCGATGTTGCCCGATATCGCCGCACCTGTCATCGTAAACTTCGATAACACCTGCCCGGTTTCCATCATAGAGTCTTTTATATCCGGTCTCGATAAGGGCAAATTTAAATTTGTGAATGCCTCCGAGCTTGCGGGATTCGCTTTGACAGATAGAAGGTGAAAGTGTCCAAAACCATAGAACTTCCGAAAATCGAGCTCGGACTCGGCGACAGGTGCGATGTAACAGCCGTAAAATTGCCTGAACCCGAACTCGAACTTAAGAAAGAGGACGATTTATACGCCCACTGCAAGCAGCGTATATCCCCCAAAGGCAGGATACTGGTCAGCCGGAGGGGCTGGGTGGTAAGGGCTTTCACGCTGTCTGCAATAATTTTTTTCATGTTCTACAACATAAGAATAGCCCTGATGTCGTGGGACCCCCTTATCATCTATTCCACCCTTATGCCGGTGCACACTCTGATAGTCTTCGTGGTGGGCTGGTTCTTCTTCAAGAACAAAGCTACGGGAGCTGCGGTCAAAGTGCCGCAAGACCTCGTCTCGGTAATAATCCCCGTCTTCAATCAGGAGGGGCTGATAGGAAATGTCATCAGAGCGGTTTTCCGGTCTTCCTACCCTAACATCGAAGTGGTCGCCGTGAACGACGGCAGCAAAGACAACACAGGCAAAGAGCTGGATTTTCTTGCCCTGGAATATCCCGAGCTCAAGGTGATTCACCAGCCTAACGGAGGAAAGCGAAAAGCGGTAGCTGCCGGTTTCTATGCCTCGCAGGGGAATTATGTCGTCTTGATAGATTCGGACAGCGTCGTCGACGAGAGGGCAATCGAAGAGTTCATGAAAACGTTCAATGCCAGTCCCAAAGTGGGCGCTGTAGTGGGGAACTGCAAGGTATTGAATGCCGATAAAAATTTCCTGACCAAATGTCAGGATGCCTGGTACGACTACGCTTTCAACATACACAAGACCACAGAAAGCACCTTCGGCACGGTACTGTGCTGCTCCGGCTGCCTGGCGGCATACCGGCGCGAGGCGATTGCCCGCTTCATTCCCTTCTGGGCAGCGGCGAACGTGCAAAACAGCGACGACAGAGATTTGACGAGTTATGCGATGGCTTCCCCGTGGGTGAAAAGCGAGCTGACGTCTCTATCG
>VGNW01000019.1 GCA_016865955.1 Chloroflexota bacterium
CTCATCCCCGACGGCGGGGGAACATATCTGCTGCCCCGTGCTGTAGGGCTGACTAAAGCCCTGGAGCTTGCGCTCATTGGAGATGAGATTGATGCTCGTGAGGCGGAGAGGCTCGGTCTGGTGAACAAGGTCGTGCCGCATGACAACCTGATGCCGGCAGCCCGGGAAATGGCGCTTAAGATAGCGCGGAACGCACCTCTGGCGGTAGCTATGACCAAAGCTGCAATGTACCGTGGGCTTCACGAACACGACCTGGCGGCGCACATGGATTACGAGGTCTATATCATGAACATACTCTTCGGCACCGAGGATTTTCAGGAGGGCATGAATTCTCTATTCGAGAAGAGGGAGCCGATATTTAAGGGAAGATAAGTGTGAAAGGGGAGTGCAGAGGGGCTTTACCCCCTCTGCTGGGGGTTTGGGGGGTACCCCTTAATTATTAAGTCCCCCAAGAGTGGGGGATTTAGGGGGTTGAGATATGACAAGTGCACACTTTGGGTAAGTTGGTATCCATTGTGGAGGGTTTCAGCGTGAGAAGTGTGGAGGTTACCGTCGACATTAAGGCACCCCGGGATGTGGTGCTCAGGGAAATCTCGGAATACACTCATCCTCCGATATTGCATAAGTCTGTGATAAAGTCCGTTCAGGTGCTGGAGGACAAGGACAATGTCAGCATCGCCCTGTGGCGGCTCAAGGTGCTCGGTTTCACACGCACGGCGAAGCAAAAACAGACAGTGATGCCCCCCGACAGGATGACGAACGAGACCGTCGGCGGGTTCGCCAGAGGCACACTGGAGAGCACTCTTCTTTATGAAACAGGCACAGGAACAAAGATTGTGGACAGGATCGATGTTAGAGTGCCGAAGTGGGGCAAACTGCTGGAGATACCTGTCGCCTGGTACACGAAGCGCTTGACGCTGGGCATACTGATGGACCACAAGCGGGACCTCGAATCACGGTATGGCTGAAATTCTGCTGAGAGGAGGCGAGCGTGAGGGTTTTTACAGTAAACGCAATCATTCCCACCTGCTGACTATCTGCTCCGCACCTTCGCCGAGTACTCCCATGTAGAGAAGTTGCACGGGCACAGGCATGTTAAGGTCAAACCTCTGTATGAGAAAGGCGATGTGAGCATCTGTCTGTGGTCGATGAAAGTGCTCGGCTTCACCAGAAGCTTCAGACAGTTGCAGACGGTCTATCCGGAAGAGCTGAGGATGGTGAATGAAACCATCGATGGCTTCGGCAGGGGAACCTATGAGACCGTCACCCTCAAACAGACGCCGCAGGGGTCGGAGATCGCCGAGACAGTGCATCTCAAGCTGCCCTTCTATCTTTTCTGGATGGAGAGGCTTGTCGAGGGCTTCACCAGGAAACTCATAGCCGGATACTACGACGACCACATTAAAGACGAAGCTAAGAAAAAATGAGGACGGAGCGATGATATATCTATATGAGACGCATGAGGTTATCGGCGGCAAGATGGAGGAGTTCTCCGAGGCGATGCGCGACCGCTGGAAGCCTCTGATAGAGCAGGGCGGACTTGCCAGGGTGCTCTGGTTCTGGGAGCTCGCCGTAATGACCAATGTGAGCTACACAGCGGTCTCGATGACAGTGATTCGCGACTGGCAGTCGTGGGGAACTCTGGTCAACCGGATGCTGAACGACCGCAAGTGGCAGCGGTGGAATCGCGATGTCTGTCAATATCGCAGGGATGTCGTGTCCAGGCTGCTCATGCCCAATCCTCTATCCCCGATGCAGGATGTAGACTTTGCCTCGGTGGGCAAAGGGACCGACGACGGTGTGCCGGGTCTCTATCTGCTCGATACGGGCTGGCCCTATCTGGGCAAGATGGAGGAGTATATCAAAGCCCTGCATGAGGTGTATGCGGCGCAGGTTGCGGCAATACAGCCGCCCGTTATCACCGTTGTAGCGGGGTGGCGCAACTGCCCCGGCAGCGGGCGCTGGCATGAGGCGTATGTGCTCTCCAAGATTCACAACTGGGAGATGCTTTCTGTCATCATTCCCTACGGAGTGCCGCCGGCGCAGCCGGGAGACTGGATGATGGAAGGGCTGAAGTACCGCGACAGATGGGAGAGCAGGCTGCTGCGCACTGAAAGCTGGTCACCCCTGAAGTAAATGCCCAGTCGCTCGCTGCAATTTTTTCAGGGTAGCTTGGAGCATCCGCTCCAAGCCTGGGTCGGAGCAGATGCTCCGACCTACCCGAATGATGTGGGGGTTTCCTGGATTCCCGCTTGCGCGGGAAAGACATAGAAGAGGCTATTTTGTTGCAAAAATCCCCCCTTTTCTAAAGGGGGTGCAGGGGGATTAGTGCTCGTTCACCCTTCGACAGTCTCAGGGCGAACGGGTAAGAGACTATTTTTAAGTTAATGACTCACTGTAAATACCTGAACATAATCACAGAGAGGAGGACAAGGGAATATGCTTTACCTCTATGAGACCACCTACCCTTTCCCAGGCATGATGGACGAGTATGTCAAGGTCATGGGCACCGACTTGATTCCGGGGCTGAACCGCCACATGACGGTGATGGGCGTGTTCCGCATCGCCTTCAGGCATCGCGAGAGTTTCTTTCTGTCGGAGCTTCCCAAAGGCGTGGACACGCTCGAGGGTCTGTCCAATTTCGTGATGCATGAGCGCGATGGGTTGACCTGGCACCGCGTAGGATTCAGATACCGCGATGAGTGGTTCGACAGCCTGCTCGAAGGTCTGCCCTTCTCGCCTACAGCGGAAGAAGTCGTAAGACGGCAGAAGAAGGGCGCTTTCATGGGTAATACGCTTTATTACCGTTTAATCTACAATGTGCTTCCGGGCAAGACCGAGGAGTTCTTGAAGGCGTTCCAGAAGGAACTGCTGCCGATGCAGGAAAGGCGCGGCATGAAGCTGGCGGGCTGCTATCGCTGGTTCGGTGCCTGCGGTGAATCGGGTGAGATTATAAGCCTGTGGTCGGTGAAGGACTGGGCGCACTGGGGCAAGATACAGGCAGCGCAACTCAGGGACGCAAAATACAGGCAATGGATGGAGCAGGTATCAGGCTTGTGCGCGGAGTGGAGCTATAAGTTCTTGCTCCCTGTTCCTTACTCCCTGCTTCACTAAATTGAAAGAGGTGTACTATGATTTATCTCTATGACAGTATCACGATAGTCTCGCGGTTTCAGGAGGAGTTCTGGAAGGTGATGGGCAGCGATTATCTGCCCGAGATGGAGCAGAACGGGATGCGCCTGGTCGGGATGTTTATGATGGGCATCCACTACAACGAGAACCTGGCGCTCTGGGAGTTTGACGATTGGGCAACCCTCGACCGCTTCCAGGGGCTTCAGGATAAACATCCCCTGGCGAAGGCGTGGCAGCGGGAGGCTGTCGATTATGTTACCGACTTCACGGGCAAGGTGCTGCAGCCTGCGCCTTTCTCGCCCACGCTGGCAAAGCTCAAAAAGGGCGATTACAAGTCCACCATATATCTGCACACGCTGGCGAAGGTGCACCCGGGCAAAGAGGATGAGTATATGGAGGCTGTGGGCAAGGAGCTTAAGCCTATGGCGCGACGGTGGGGCATGAAGCTGGTAGGGTGTTACAAAGCGGTGGCGGGCACCGCCGGTAGCGGCGAGGTCATCAATATCTGGACGGCGGGCAACATACATGGCGACTGGGTCAAAATCCGCGCCAGGTCTCTGAAAGACCCCGCCTACAAAAAATGGGAGGCGGAGGCGGGGAAATGGCGTCCCAAGGTGATTTACAGATTCCTGTACGGGCTGGTGCCGTACTCCCCCCTGCGCACCCCGTTCCTTCAGGAGCCGGCAGCGCCGGAGGAGGTGAGGACGGTGGCTATGCCCGAGGTGGAATGGAAATAACAGTGTTTAATAAATCGAGAAGGAGGAAAAGGAATGGCTGAAGAGCTGGCGCCCGAGTTAAAGGAGTCGATAGACGAATACTATCTGGAGATGAGCCCCGAGATAAAAGACCTGCTGCACGGCTGGCTGTATAAAATAGTTGAGGCAGCCTACGATGGCATCGGCGAGCTTCCTCAGGAGCACAGGGACAGGGTGCTGATGAAGATGTCCAAAGCGTGCAGCGATCAGGCTAAGATGGTGCTCGACTGCAAGCCGGGCATGAGCTGGGAGGCGTACAAGAAGCATATGGCTAACCTGCAGCCTCCGTTCGGACCGCGTAAGATAACCCAGATAGGCAATATCGTGCACTGGACCTATGTCCCGCCCAAAGACAAGAAGGGGAAGCCGATTTGCCAGTGTCCGCTCGCCATGTTCGGCTGGATGAAGGGAAGGCCGGAGCTGTGCGCGTGCTCGGCGAACAGCGTGCGAAGCTACATCGAGGAGTACACCAATAAAAAAGTGGACTCTGTGGAGACGCTGAGCAGTCCTCAGGTGGACGGCACGGATGAGTGCTGCTTCCTGGTGCATCTCAAGCCATCACCTTTCACCACCGCGAAACGCGAGGTTAAGGCTGCCAAGAAGGCGAAGGGCGGGCGGGGCAAGACAAAGCGCACGAAGTCGCGATAGAGGAGGGCGAATGCCAAAAGAACTGTCCGAAGAAGAGAAAGCCCAGCGCGAGTTTTTCGCCGGGCTGCAGAAAAGCGCAGTCTTAAGACGAATCTTCCAGCCCGACTTCGACGAAGCCGCCAGGGAGATGTGCCTCGAATGCACCGGCAGGCAGTGCAACTCCCTGTTCATGCCTTACGCGCAGCTCGATACGGACGTCGATTTAGATACCTTCATACAGAACCTGATGGATGCATTCCCCGGGTCGAGGAAGCTGGAGAGAGTAGGCGATGTCATCCATTACGACTTCTATCCCGATGTTAAGGGGGAGTGCGCGTGTCCCATAATAACCATGGGTCATATTGAGCCGACGCCGCTGTGGTGCATCTGCGGGAACTACTTCAACAAAGCCATGTGGGAGGCTGTGGTGAAGCACCCGGTGCAGGTGGAGCTTCTGGAAAGCCCGCTGACCACAGGCTCTGACATGTGCCGCAGGCTGATTCACCTTAAACCTCCGGCAATCACCACAGTGGATAAATAGGCCGGCGCAGCCGAAATATGCCGTTTCAAATTGCAAATTAAAAAATGCAAAATGAAAAATGGGAGAGGAGCGGTCAGCGTTCAGCTATCAGCGGTCAGTACACCCCACCCCGCCGGATTGCGGAGCCTGTTCCGAGCGCAAGCGAGGAATCACTCCGATTAATCGGGACTCGCAACGACATATGGAAGGGCGCAATTCCTTGTGCCCCTACAAGTTACCCAAAGGAGAATTGACGGGGTTGTTTGTGAGCTTATAATAGGGTTCGGGGAGAGCTTTGTTTTTCTCTGCGATAAATGGGGTTCTTTTCAGATGCCCCATTTTGTGTTATCTTTATGGGCACGTCGGGCAGGGAGTTCTGAAACCCTCGTCTGCAGCTCTTATGCCGGTGGGAAGCCAGCAGTCACACGAACCTGATAAGTCAACCAAATTGTGCTGTTCTGTATTACTAATTATTGGGAAGGAGTGTGAAGATGTCCTGGAGAGATGAATACAGAGCGAAGCTGTGCAGTCACGAGGAAGCCGCTAAGCTGGTTAAGTCGCACGACCGAATTTTCACGCCTCTGGGCCTGGGCGAGCCTTGCAATGCTATGATGGATGCCATCGCGGACCGAAATGATGAGCTCAAAGATATCCAGTACGTGTCCGCTCTTCAGTACCATTTCTACAAGATTTTTGGGGATGAGTACAGGAAGACTTTCCGACTGATTGTCGGGTTCTATTCCAAGATTTCCATGCATCAACAGCCCGCCGGATGCTCGGCGTACATTCCGGTGCAAAGCTCCAGCGTGGGACATGTAATGAAGAAGAGGCAGGCGGTAGACCCGCGCCGGCAGGTTATGTTCACGGTGGTCAGCCCTCCGGACGACCACGGGTACGTATCTCTGGGTCTCGACCTGTTCTACACGCCGGAGCTTATCGACCAGGGCGGACTCCTTATCGGTGAGGTCAACCCGAATATGCCGCATACATACGGCAATTCGCACTATCATATCAGCCGCTTTGACAGGTTCGTGGAAAATGATGACCCTCTGTTTGCTCCTCCGCTGCCCGAGGCTACGGAGGTGGATAAGAAAATCGCTGCTAATGTGGTGAACTTGCTCAGGGACAGGGATTGCCTTCAGGTTGGGATAGGCGCGGTCCCCGGACGTATATCGAAGCTTCTCGCGGACAGCGGGCTTAAAGACCTGGGCATTCACACCGAGATGGCTCCTATGGGCACACACCTCCTTGTCGAGAAGGGCGTTGTCACCGGCAAATATAAGGTGACACATCCCGGCAAAATCGTCATGGCTTTTGCCTTCGGCGACCAGGAGCTTTACGACTTTCTGGGCAATAACCCGCTGGTGGAGTTCTACAGCGCGGCGTACTGCAACTCGATTCCCATGCTGGCTCGGGAGAAGAACCTGGTGGCTATAAACGGCGCGGTCGAGGTCGACCTCACGGGGGCTGTCGCCTCGGAGTCTTATGGAGACGATATGCGCTCCGGTACGGGCGGGCAGCTCGATTTCGTCATCGGCGCTTACTGGTCGGAAGGAGGACGGGCAATCAATACCCTGCCCAGCACCGCCAAGGGTGGGACTATATCGCGCATCGTGCCCTACCTGAAGCAGGGTGCCAGAGTGACTGTGCCCAGGCATTACGCTCAGTATGTGGTTACCGAGTGGGGCTCCGCCAATCTGGCGCCGCTGGACGAGCAGGAGCGTGCCCTGGCCCTTATCGAGGTAGCGCATCCCAAGTTCAGAGACGAGCTTAGGGAAGCAGCCAGAAAGAGGCTTAAGTGTAGGTGAGCCTATTCTCGGGCTGAACTTCTGTGCCTTTGCAATGCTATTCTATGCAGGGCAGGTTTTGCTTTGCTTGACCCCGCATTTGAGACGATTCGCTGTTTGCCACGCCTGGCCACTTCTCACTTCCATATTCGGTTAAGCCGCCGTTTGTCCCAAAAAGAGGTGTTTCAGGAAATGAAAATAGGTATTATTACGGAGGTCAAGGTAAGCCGATATGTGCTAATTTGATAGCGCTTATGGGAGATAGTCTCTAATAAAAACGGGTAATATGGCGCTTGACTGTTTGTTAAACAGGGAGAGGGGTGCGGAAGCACAGGCCAAGTGTTAAAATAGTATAGGGTAGCTGTCTATCTTAGCTGATACGAAGTGAAAGGAGACAACAGGATGGCTGGGAAACCGAAGGTTGCGATTTGCTGGCTGGGAGGCTGTGGAGGCTGTGACGAGACAGTCGTGGATATGAACGAGGTATTGCTGGGTGTAGTCAATGCTGTTGACATAATATTATGGCCGGTGGCGCTGGATTTCAAGTACGACCATGTCAAGAATATGAAGAATAAGGAAATCGTGTTGAGCATCATCAACGGACATGTGAGAAATTCGGAGCAGGAAGAGGTGGCGAAGCTGCTGAGGGAGAAATCTCGTCTGGTCCTGGCGTTCGGGGCGTGCGCCTGCTTCGGCGGGACGCCGGGGATGGCGAATCTGACCACGAAGGAGGATATTTTCAACTGGGTCTATCGGGATGCGCCCACCGTGGTCAACCCCAAGGGCAACTATCCCCAGCCGAAGACCAGTGTAAACGGCAAGGAACTTACTCTCCCCGAGTTTTACGGTCAGGTCCATGCTCTGAACGAGGTAATCGATGTTGATTATTACCTTCCCGGATGTCCGCCTCCTCCCTATCTGGTGATGAACGCTCTGAGCGCAGTTCTCGATAACAAGCTCCCGCCGAGGGGTGCCACCCTGGCACCGCACAGGGCTTTATGCGATACCTGCAAACGGAATAAAACTAAGCCCGAGAGGATAACGCTGCAGCAGATAAAGAGAATTCATATGGTTGAGGCAGACCCGGAGACCTGTTTCCTGGTGCAGGGGATAATCTGCCTGGGCCCGGCTACCCGCACCGGCTGCGGCGAGTCTTGCATTGAAATCAATGTTCCATGCCGGGGATGTTTCGGTCCGGTGGAAGGCGTGGCGGATTCAGGAGCCAAATATATCTCGGCTCTGGCAGCCATGTTGGATTTGGAGAGTGAGGAGAAGATAGCTGAAGTTGCGAATCAGGTAGCAGACCTTACTGGGTATCTATACAGGTTCACAGCGCCCGTTTCGACCTTGAAGGCAAAAAGAGTGTAGAGGGTTTATGTGAGCAGAAGGATAACGATAAATCCGATAACCAGGCTGGAAGGGCATGGTAAAATCGAGATTTTTCTTGACGATAGAGGCAATGTTGATGATGCATACTGGCAGGTTGTAGAGCTCAGAGGTTTTGAAAGGTTCTGTATCGGCAGACCGGCGGAGGAGATGACTCGCATAGTCGCCAATATCTGCGGCGTCTGCCCGACCCCCCACAATATGGCGTCTACCAAGGCTCTGGACGATCTCTACGGTGTGGAGCCGACCCTTACCGCCAAGCTGATAAGACAGCTCCACTATAACGCGTTTATGGTCGAAGACCACTATCTCCACTTTTTCTTCCTCGGGGGGCCTGACTTTGTGCTCGGTCCCGATGCCGACCCGGCGGAGAGAAATATCGTGGGAGTTATCAGGAAAGCGGGCATGGAGGTCGGGGGCAAGGTTATCGGGGTGAGGAAAAGGTGCCGGGACATCATCAAGCTCATCAGCAGCAAACCGGCGCATCCCGAGGGAGGCCTGCCCGGAGGAGTGCCGCGGGGTATAACCGAGGACGAATCTAAGTGGATACAGGAAACCGCCGATTTCACAGTTGAATTTGCCAGGTTTGCCATGGAGTTGTTCAAGCAGATTGTAGTGGACAATAAGGAGTACCTGAAGCTTGTGCTCAGCGACGCCTACAGATTGAGTACCTGCTATATGGGGATGGTTGATGAGAGTAAAAGGGTCAACTTCTACGAAGGCAAACTGAGGGTGGTCGACTCTAAAGGCAAGGAGATTGCGCTTTTTGATTGTCGCGATTACGCAAACCATATAGGGGAATGGGTGGAACCCTGGACTTATATAAGGCTGACCCATTTGAAGAAGGTGGGATGGAACGGTTTGAAAGATGGTGAGGGGACCTCATTGTATCGGGTGGGGCCTCTTGCCAGGCTGAATGCAGCCGAGAGCATGCTCACGCCGCTGGCTCAGAGGGAATACGAGATGATGCTGGATGCGCTGGGCGATAAGCCCAGCCATCACACGCTCGCCTATCACTGGGCGCGGCTTATCGAAGCGCTACAGGCGGCCGAGCATATGCAGAGGATTGCTTACGACCCTTTGCTGACCAGTAAGGATATACGAAATATGGCTCTCAAATTGAAGCGGGTGGGTATCGGTTGTGTCGAAGCTGCACGGGGGACATTGATTCATCATTATGAGACTGATGGCAACGGGATAATTACGAAGGTCAATCTTATCGTGGCGACACAGCACAACGCTGCTCCGATATGCCTCTCGGTAAAGAAGGCGGCGATGGGATGCATAAAGGGACATGAGGTGAAGGAAGGCTTGCTCAATAAGGTGGAGATGGCTTTCAGAGCCTATGACCCTTGTCTTGGCTGTGCCACTCACATGCTGCCGGGCGAGATGCCGTTAACAGTCAACGTACGTGATAGGTATGGCGGTTTGATAAAGTCCGTGGCGAGGACATAAACTCGGGTATTTGAAGCATTATGTCTGAAAATGTTAGAGTGCCTGAAATCAAAGATGAAGCAGCCTCGGCGCATACCAAAAGCATGACCGTCGGGGAGTCAAGTGCCAGCCAATATACCCCCGAGGAGAGGGCGCTCATACTCCGCGTTGGGGTATACGTGAGAATGAGGTGGCTGGTCGTCCTCGGCATTGTAGCTGCTACCCTCATAGCTTCGCTGGTATTCGATATCTCCTTCCCGACTCTGCCTGTATATATCATTAGCGGCGTCATCTTCCTGTACAATCTGGCTTTTTTCCGCTGGACGAACAGTTTGAAAGCTGAACCTACTGGTGTGGTGCTCAGAAAGGGAGAGACTGTTGCAAATGTTCAGGTCTTGACCGATCTGGTAATTCTAACTGTTCTTTTACACTATGCAGGCGGGATAGAAAATCCCTTCATATTCTTCTATCTCGCGCACACCATCACAGCCGGTATAGTGCTTCCGCAGAGGAGAGCGTATCAATTGGCAACCGTGGCAGTCTCGATGATTACGCTCCTCGTATTCCTTGAGTATGCCGGTGCCGTTCCTCATGTTAATCTGGAGGGATTCGTACTTCCCGACCGATATAAGGAACTGAGCCGTGTGCTGGCTGTTTTGATTGCGCTGGCGACATTGGTCTACGGGAGTACATATGTGACAACCGCTGTTCTGGGGGAATTGAGGAGAAGACAGCGCGACATGGCGGCGCTGAAAGACAAGCTGCTGGAGAAGAGGACGGAGGAACTGGAGCAAATATCCGCTGAGGTGGTAAAACTCGAAGACGAGAGGCGGAATTTTACCCGCTTTCTCGGCGTGGTGACGCATGACCTGCGTTCACCTCTGGTAGCTACTCAAAGCGTCATTACATACATACTGGAGGGCTATACCGGTGAGATTACTTATGGACAGAAGGACTTGCTGGAGAGGGCTGTACGTAGAATCGACGAACTCTTAACGCTTATTACCGACCTTCTGGATATTCCCCGCATTGAGACCGGTCAGATTTCCAGAGAGATGCGGGAAATATCTTTGAATGAGGTAATACAGAAGTCTCTGGAAGGACTCGACAGTGTGGCGCAGCAGAAGGGGCTGGCATTAAAAGTAGAAATGCCTTCGAGTTCGCCGTCGGTCTATGGCGCGGGACGCAGGTTGCAGCAGGTAATGACCAATCTGGTAAGCAATGCCATAAATTACACCAATGAGGGAGCCGTGTCGGTGAAGGTTATCGAAAATGAAAAAGATGTGCGTGTTGAGATATCGGACACCGGAATCGGCATTAAGCCCGAGGATATGCCGCGCCTGTTCACTGATTTCTTTCGCGGCAGCAATGTGACAGCTAAGGGAACGGGGCTGGGATTATCGATATCGAAGAGGATAGTCGAAGCTCACGGGGGTAAAATCTGGGTTGAAAGCCCTGACCCGGAGACGCACGCAGGGAGCAGGTTTACCTTCACTATCCCGAAAAAGGGAGCGGAAATGACCAAAGGGAAATAAGAATCAACCTGGTTTAGATTACAACAAATAAAAGACAAGGAGGTAAGGCAATATGAAACGGAAACCCAAAATTCTGATTGTTGACGATGATGTGGACCTGGTGCAGGTGATGAAAGGGGCTTTGGAGAGTAAGCTTTTCGAGGTAATAGTAGCCCACAATGGCAAGGACGGGTTACAAAAAGCCAAAAGTGAGAAACCAGACATAGTTATCCTGGACATAATGATGCCTGTGATGGACGGGTGGGCGTTTGCCGAGCAGTACAATAAAGACCCTGCACTGGCAAAGACGCCTGTACTTGCATTGACCAGCTTCTCCGATTCACTGGGACAGCCGTTTCCATTCCAGGTTTCCGAGTATATGCAAAAGCCCTTGAAACCCAAGGATTTAATCGCCAAGGTAGAGGGGCATTTAAAAAGGCTGGGCTTGTAGCAGTAATACGATTCGCCGCTGTCGCTAATCGGGAATACGGCGGCTGATGAATGAGCGAGGGTCAGGCTTAATGCTAGAGAAACTAGCATGAGCTTCTGGCCTATGGTTGCAATTTAGCTGCTGATTTCTATACCAATTATTACAGCATCGGCTTATTTTAGGGGAAATCAAAACAGGGCGCCGGTCGAATCCGCTGATACCTTTGTCCTTTCACCGTAGTCCTCCGGTAATTAACAGCTTGTATGGTTGACATCCCCAAACGATTCAGTTACGCTTATCACACTCAAAAAACAGGTTCATAGGATGGAAGCAGAGGACAAAAAAGAGATTCGGGGGAACATACCCACCGGTCCTGATTCCGAAGCACGGGAACACGGTGAGAAGACATCTCAGCCTTACCGTGAGCTTCTAGCTTTGAGCCGCATATCAGCGGCGGTCAGCGGTTTACGAGACCTGGATGGTATTCTTGAGGTCGCACTTGATGCTGTCCTCAACATCATGAACGGAGAAATCGGGGGCATTCTTCTCATAGACGAACAGACCCAGACGTTGTCATATCGCGTGCATCGCGGCTTTTCTGATAAATATGCGCAGGAGATGCAGCTCAAAATAGGCGAGGGGATCGCCGGAAGGGTAGCCCAGAGCGGAAAGGCTGTTCTGGTGGAGGATATCTCCACTGACCCGCGTGCAGCCTGGCTAGCCCTCATTAGTAAGGAGGGTCTCAAGGCTTTCATAAGCGTACCGCTGCGGTCGAAGGATTCCGTTCTCGGGGTGCTGAATGTTGCCAGCCGCCTGCCTCACAGCTTCACCAAGGACGACATGCATTTGCTACATACCATCGGTGACCAGTTGGGTGTCGCCATCGAGCAGGCTGAACTATATGACCGGTTGAGCAAAGAACGGCAAAATTATCAGCGACTAGCCCGTCACATGTTGATGGCTCAGGAAGAAGAGAGAGCAAGAGTTGCCCGAGAATTGCATGATGAGACCAGCCAGTCTTTGACGGGTCTTTCGCTTAATATGCAAGCAATATTGAGTATAGCTAAAACTTCAAACTTAGGTGATGCTGCTTTCAGAACTAAGCTTGAGAAAGCCTACAATATTACTTTTCAGCTTAATTCTGAAATTAATAAGATAATGAAGTCTCTCAGACCTACTGCCCTGGAAAGTCTCGGACTAGCCCCCGCTATACGTCAGTACGCTGACAATCGCCTTCAATCTATCGGGGTCAAGGTGTCGGTAAGGCAGGAAGGCGTGGAGGAGCGCTTACCTAAAGAAGTTGAATTTGCTCTCTACCGCATAGCTCAGGGATCAATCGCAAATATAGCATTGCACTCACAAGCCAAGAATGTGACGGTGAGCCTGCGCCGCACTTCGGATGAGCTAGTAATGGAAATTGAGGATGACGGCAAGGGGTTTGATGCGTCAAAGCCAATTCAGGTAGACGAAAGCGGGCACGGCAGAGGCCTGCTCAGCATGAAAGAAAGGGCGGATCTCCTCGGTGGGACCTGCGATATCCAATCACAACCGGGGAAAGGCACCAGGATTAAAGTAAGAGTGTCGGCATATATGATAGCGCTATTCTGGAGCAAAGCAGATGCAAAGGATAAAAGTTCTAGTAGTAGATGACCACGCTATTGTCAGAGACGGTGTTAGCACTCTGCTGTCATTGGCTGGTGATATAGAAGTAGTAGGTGAGGCAGCCAATGGGAAAGAAGGATTGGATAAGGTGAGCAAGCTGCTTCCGGACGTTGTTCTGATGGATATATCGATGCCTATTATGGGAGGTTTGGAAGCCATACGCAGGATACGCAAAGGATTCCCGAATGTAAAGATTCTGGTTCTCACTCAGTATGATGATAAAGAACATGTTTTCCCAGCTATCCAGGCTGGAGCCAATGGATTCGTCAGCAAGACATCGGCATCTTCGGAGCTCACTGCCGGTATCCGGGCTGTGTTTACCGGAGAATCGTATTTATCTCCATCCATAGCCAAACTGTTTGTTGAGGATTACAGACAGGTGTCGTCATCGGGTGGGAAGAGCGACCCTTATGAGGAACTGACCGATAGGGAGCGAGAGACACTGAAGCTGGTTGTTGAAGGATACAAGACCCGACAGATTGCAGAGATATTGAGTGTTACCCCCAAAACGGTTGAGGCACACAAGACCAGCCTTATGCGGAAGCTGGGCATTCATAGTAATCTTGAGCTGATTAAATATGCTCTGCGCCGTGGGATTATAAACATGTAAAACATCGCTCTAACTCGGCTTCCTTTATACCTGCCAGCTAGTTGCTAAATGAGGCGGCAAACATCACGGTTTGCCGCCTATTTTGTTATTTATTCCTCTTGCAATTAGGGATTATAGTCGACGATTTTAGGGTTAATCCTGCCATATCCGAGGGTAAGTCCTTATTCACATATGGGAGATGGCGATATAGCATATGAAATCATAAAAGAATCGAAGGGAGGAGAGGCATGGAGGAGCATAAAGAGAAGAAGAGAGGAATCCTGATTGTAGATGATGAACCCGAATTTGTTTTAGCTTTGCAGAAAGCGCTCAAGAGCGATAAGTGCGATGTCGTAACCGCATCTACCAAAGAGGAAGCAAAAAAAGCGATCAAAACCATCAACCCCGAACTGGTGATACTGGGCACATTGAGTCCCCGCGGCGAAGCCTTTATGCTGCATCAATGGCTGAGGGAGGACCCGAAGACCAAAGACTTGCCCATCGTGGTTATCGATGCACCGCCTGAGAAGCAGCTCATCAAAGGATGGAGGCGGGATGAGGCTGTAATGATGGATGCCGAAGAATATCTCGCCAAGCCAATCGAGCCTGGCGCGCTGGCCAGCAGAGCGCAAACGATTCTGGACAGGGCAACCAGACGCATAAAAGTGCTAATTGTGGACGACCACTGGGTAGTGCGTGACGGCCTCAAATCCGTACTGGAATTGCAGAGCGATATCGAGGTTATAGGTCAGGCTGAGAACGGCAAGGAGGCAGTGCAAAAAGTGGGTGAACTCAGTCCCGATATTGTAGTGATGGATATAGTGATGCCCGAAATGAATGGGTTGGAAGCGACCAAAGAAATATACAAGAAATACCCTGAAATTAGAGTCGTGATGTTGTCCCAGTACGACGATGAGGCTAACATACTTGCCGCTGAGCAGATTGGAGCCTACGGATTCATCCCCAAGCGGGCTGCCAGCTCACAGGTGGTGAATGCGATAAGGGCTATACATTATGTGGGGAAGCGTCTGCAAAGGCCTTCTCCGGTTTCGGGCTAATCTCCAATGTAGCTTGACATCCGTATCCGGTCATCCGGGTATCTCTGACCTATATCATGCTGGGAGGCTACCATTGGAAGCAATCACTATTACTCTCAACGGCAGCGAAGTAAGCGGGCACCCCGGAATGACCATACTGGAGCTGGCAAAGGAATCCGGCGTAGCCATCCCTACCTTATGCTACGATGCCCATTTAACCCCGATTGGCGCTTGTCGCATCTGTCTGGTGGAAGATGAACGCACGGGCGCTATTTCTGCATCGTGTGTTACTCCCATAGCGCCCGGCATGGTGATAAGAACCAATTCACCGAAGGTGCAGGAGCGACGCAAGACCATAATCAAGCTCATGCTGGCAAGCCATCCCGATTCCTGCCTGGTTTGCGATAAAGGCAATCGCTGCGAGCTGCGAAAGATTGCCTCGGACATGGGAGTCGGTTTGATAGACCTTCAGAGGATTCCCCAGCCAGCGACGATAGAGGAAGTCAACCCCTTTATTGAACGGGATTTGAGCAAGTGTGTCCTTTGCGGCAAGTGTATCAGGGCAGATCAGGAGCTTGTGGTCGAGGGTGCAATAGACTACTTCCATCGCGGGTTTGCCTCCAGACCAGCCACGCTCTATGACGTGCCTCTTGAGAAGTCGGAATGCACTTTTTGCGGCACGTGTGTGGCAATATGTCCCACCGGCGCTCTCATGGAAAAGAAGCGGTCATACAGAGGCACAGCCCCGGCAAATGTCACCACCGTATGTCCGTTCTGCGGGTGCGGCTGCACCATAAGTCTCGAAGTAAAAGACAATCAAATAGTCCGTGCCAGACCAGACAGGAATAGCGTAGTAAACCGAGGCACGCTTTGTGTCAAGGGGAGCTATGGCTACGATTTCGTGCATAGCCCGGAGAGGCTGACCGCACCCCTGGTAAGGGTGAATGGAAACCTGGAGAAGGTCTCCTGGCAGAAGGCTCTGGAGACGGCAGCCTCCGAACTCAAGAGGATAAAGGACAAATACGGGGCGGACAGCCTGGCTGTTCTGAGTTCCCCCAAGTGCACCAATGAGGAGAACTATCTTCTGCAAAGATTTACCCGCGCTGTGCTGGGCACCAACAACATAGACAACGGCAGCCGACTGTGCAGCACTGCAAGCATTATCGGACTGGGTTCGGTAGTGGGATTCCCGGGCACTACCAATCGCATCGAAGCTCTCGAACAATCCGAGGTGATAATGGTCGTAGGCGCCAACCTTCCGTCCTCGGCTCCCATAATTGGATATGCTGTGAAGCGCGCTGCCAGATTCAAAGGCGCTAGATTGCTGCTCATAGACCCTCAGCAGACAAGGCTCTCTTCATTCGCGCATATGTGGCTCGGACCCAGAATCGGTACGGATGTTGCACTCATAAACGGCATGTTGAAGGTAATCATCGACGAAGGGTTGCGAGATGAGGAGTTCGTAACCAGGAAAACAGACAATTTCGAGGCATTCAGCAAGAGTCTGAACAAATATACCCCTGATTATGTTGAGGGCGTTACAGGTGTCCCGGGCAAAGAACTGGCGCGCGCGGCACGATTGTTTGCCATGGCGGATGTTGCTTCGATTGTCTGTGGCGATGGAATCACCCAGCAAGTGAAAGGTACCGACAGCGTGATTGCACTTGCCAATCTGGCGATGCTTACGGGCAATATAGGTCCGCGGGGCGGCATTTTCGCTGTGCAAAAGGACTGCAACGGACAGGGCGCGTGCGATATGGGCGCATTCCCCAACCTGTTACCCGGCTATAGCTGTGTAGAGAATACCCAGGTGCGGAAGAAGTTTGCTGAACGCTGGGGCGCTGAGCTGCCTGCCGGCACCGGACTGACGGCGCTGGAAATGATAAGTCAGGCGAGAGCAGGAAAGATAAAAGGCATGTATATTGTGGGCGAGAATCCACTTTTGAGCTTCCCCAACGCAGGTCTGGTAAAAGAGGCTCTATCGTCTCTCGAATTCCTGGCGGTGAACGACCTGTTTCTCACCGAGACGGCGAGGCTGGCGCATGTTGTTCTGCCTGCTGCGAGCTTTGCCGAAAAGGAGGGTACTTTCACGAACTTCGAGGGGAGAGTTCAGCGAGTGCGCAGAGTTATTCAGCCTGTCGGAGAAAGCCTGCCGGACTGGCAGATAATCTTTAAGCTGGCAAACACTATGGGTCAGCCTATGTCCTATCTTTCCCCCTCCCAGATAATGGACGAAATTCAGGAATTAATCCCCATGTATCAGGGCATCAGCTACAAAGAAGCGGACACAGAAGGAGTTTACCGCGCGGGAACAGACAGAGACCATTTGAGAAACAGGCGTCTTTACAAGGGTCAGTTCCCCAGCGGGTTCGGTAGATTCACACCGATTCAATACGAACCGCAGCCGGAAACGCCGGGAGACGGATACCCCCTCACTCTGCTGACAGGCAGCGTGCTGTACCACTCGGGCAGCGGCTCCAGAAGCTCGAGGTCGCAGCGGCTCAGCGAGTTTGCGCCGGACGCCTACGTGGAAATAGGGGAGCAAGATGCGCTGCATCTCGGGTTAAGTCAGGGCGACACGGTCAGAGTAATCTCGCCATCGGGAGAAGTTTCTGCTGTGGCAAGGTTCAGCGACAGGCTGCCCCGGGGAACGGTTTTCATGCCTGCCTCTTTCCCCGGCACGCCGGTGAACCGGTTGTTCGACAGCGTACTGGACCCGCAGGCAAAAACCCCTGCGCTGAAGGTATGCCCAGTGAAGCTAGAAAGGATTAAGACGCGTGAATAAGGCTGTAACGGCAGCAAAGCCGGATATGAAGAAGCTGAACGATATAATAGCCCGACATCGCAGTGAAAAATGGCCTTTAATCCCTCTTCTCCAGGAGCTTCAGCAGGAGTTCGGCTATATCCCCCCTGAGGCTATTAACTCCATAGCTCAAGCCCTGGAGCTATTTCCAGCCCAGGTTCAGGGAGTAATCACTTTTTACGAGCAGCTTTACACCACCCCCAGAGGCAAGAAGGTGGTCAGGGTATGCCGCGGCACGGCATGCCATGTGCGCGGCGGGAAGACCATACTGAAACTGGTAAAACAGAATCTGGGCGTAGAGGAAGGCCAGACTACCCCGGACATGGAATACACACTGGAAACCGTTGCCTGCATCGGCGTCTGTGCTCTGGCGCCCAATATGGTCATTGGGAAAGATACCCACGGCAAGATGAATCCCAAGAAGGTAGCTCAACTTCTGGGGAGCAAGAAGAGCGAGGGATAACATGAACCATCGTACCGTTTTCGTTTGTCAGGGAACAGGTTGTTACTCGGCAGGCTCCGGCGCCGTTTACGACGCTTTGAAAGCCGAGTTGGCGAAGCAAAATGTGAGAAACGCCGTTATAGACTTCAGCGGCTGCCACGGTTTCTGTGAGCAGGGACCCAATGTGGTGGTCGAGCCTGACGGGATTTTTTATACACATGTCGATGCTGAGGACGCCGCGGATATCGTCCATTCTCACCTTCGCAACAATAAGCCGGTAGAACGCCTCTTCTACCGTGACCCTGTGAGCGGGCGGGCTGTGCCGTTGTATTCGGACATAAAATTCTACTTCAATCAGCAGCGCGTCGTGCTGAGAAACTGCGGTCATATCAACCCTGAGAAAATCGAAGATTATATCTTACGCGGCGGATATAAAGCGCTGGAGAAAGCCCTCAAGATGAAGCCTCAAGGGGTCATCGATGAGATTGCCAAAGCCGGTCTCAGAGGCAGGGGCGGCGCCGGCTTCCCCACAGCGCGCAAGTGGCAGTTCTGCCGCGATGCGCCTGGCACACAGAAGTACGTTATCTGCAATGCCGACGAAGGTGACCCCGGAGCCTTCATGGACCGCTCTATTCTCGAAGCTGACCCCAACGCTGTTATCGAGG